>DBWN01000001.1 GCA_002308935.1 Bacteroidales bacterium UBA1237
ACAAGATCGAGTCCAGCCTTGAAGGGAGCCGTACCTGAGCTCTTGTCGTAAACGGCCTTGAGCGAGCCTCCGTACACGGAAACGAGAGCATCCGCGATCTGCTTACGGGAACGGAACATTCCGACGGAATGTGCCTGCATGACACAGACTCCGTCATAATAGTCCACTATGAGGCCGGGAAGGTTGTCACCTTCACCGTGCACAAGACGGTAACAGTTGGTGGAACCTCCGGGAGTTGCCAAGCCGGCGGCCACTCTCACCGAAAGTGCCCGGAAAATCATCTCCTCCCAGAAACCTGGAGCCAGAGCGTCCGAATCAAAGCTCAGTATCCTCACGGCGATCGAGCCGATCTGGTAGTGCCCGGAAGCCAGGAACTTGCCGTCTGAGCCATAGACTCCTACGATATCGCCTTCAGCGGGATTGCCCACTATCTGTGCCACAGCACCCGAAAAGACCCACGGATGGAATCTCAGCAGGGACTCTTCCCTGCCCTTTTTCAGATAAATCTTAGCCATAGAAAATGTTTCGCAAATTGCCGGGCGCATCCCGGCTGTGATTTCGTGAATATGGTCTTATAATGGTTGAAAAAGAGCTAACCCTGGGGCTCGGTAGCCTTGGGAGCCTTCTTCTTGTGATTGTTCTTTTTCTTTCGAGGTGCGCCGCCATCCTTTGGCGTCACCCCAGAAGCGGATTTGGATTTGAATTTCAGCCAGTAAGGTTTCTTGCCGCTCTTCTTTTTCTTCTTGTCAGCTCCCTCTGCAAGAATCATCTCCATCAGAGGAACGCCGTTCCCATGGCTGACTTTCTCCTCCTCACGCTTTGGAGCGGGATTGATCTCTTCCTCAGACAGAGGATTCTTAGGGGCTGCGAGCAGTTCGGAATACATCATCTCGCATATCCATGAATCCGTAGCTGCGTACATCTTCTGGGAATCCGAAAGCGTCTCAGCCTCCCAATTGGAGAGCTGCTGGGTCTTGGAGACCTTGACTCCCATGATGATGGCTGCCATCTTCTTCACGCTCTTGTCCTTGATTCCCCATTCCCATACCATCTTCTGCAGATCCACGAACCCGCCGGGAGTGAACCCTCCACGTTTCTGGAGTCCCTTGATATCGTCAGACACCGCCGCTCCTATCTTGAGTATTTTCTCGTCCGCGAGGATGTCGCAAAGCTCTTTAGGAAGGCCCATCTGCTTCACTCTGAACAGGAACGCCCTGTCTCCTGAGGAGAGCTGCAGCAGGGATATTCCGTACTGTGGCTGGCTGGGGCTGAAAGTAGGCCTGGATTCCGTATCGAATCCCAGAACCTTTTTTGAAGAGAGGTACTCAACCGCGTCTCTGTAAGCGGAATCCTCCTTGTCTATCACCTCTATCTTTCCTGGGAACGATGCCCTGGAAAGCTTTTCTATCTCTTCTGGAAGGATGGATTTAACGTACATACAGGGAGAAAAGGTTTGGAGTATAATTTTCCAAGTATTCCAGGAAGGCCCTGGAGAAATATTCGTCCTTCATGGGCACCACGCTGAAAGCGGAGACGCCCTCATCGGGTATACGGTCGTATTTGTAACCGTGTGCGAAAGCGCCCATCGCGTCAAGCACCGCCGGAGACACCGAATATGAAGGTACCGTGACGAAGCATTCCGCGTCAGGATAAGCGATCTTGTGGGTGAAGATGTTCCTGTTCCTCATAAGACAGTAACATACCGCGGCTACCGCTTTGTCGGGGCTCACAAGTTCAAAGTCCTTGGCCAGATGACTCTTGAGCGCCACGTCCTGGGGAGCGTCCGAAGAAACAAGCGCATCAACCGCCTCACGCATGGCATCCATGTCCACGGAGGCGTCATCGACTATTATCGCGGTAAGAGGGCCGCCTACTCCCGAGGTCTCGTACATGGAAAGGAAGGAACGCAGCTTGCCGGCTTCACTGCGTACTGTATCCGGGCAGAAGACGGAGTAAGTGGACTTCTGGTCGGCATGCTCCTTCAACACTTTGGGAAAGACCGATGAATAGACCCCGGCTCCAAGGACAGCAGGAGTTGTCAACACTCCCACATTCATTCCTTTGGAATGGCGGATGTAAAGGTATTCGGCCATGGCCGCAGGAGCGAATATCACAGGGATCTTGCGTCCTGACACAGCATTCAACGTATCCACGTCAGCAGCGCCGAGCGCTGAGAAAAGAGAAGAAGTGAAGACGACGATCTTGGCCTTCTTCCTGGGGTATGTCGGCAAAGTATCGGAAGGTGAGCGGAACACCGCCGTGTCCAATGCCGAAAGGAAAGCCCTGGCTACTATGTCCTCAAGGAGCATTTCGCTGTCGACATCAATATAATCCTGATAGGGAGAATTCGCCAAGTCCAGGACCGGGGAGAATATCTCTCCCGCGAAATCCGGCAGGGAATCAGCCTTGAACGAACCGTCCACGTTATTGAAGTTGTCGGCCGAGAGCAGGTATTCTGTCATTCTGGCGACCTCATAGGGCGTACCGAAAAGAGAAATCACTCCGTCAGTGGACTTGGGATCGAACGAAGATAGAGGACGGAACTCAGCGCGTGTGGTATCGGAAAGGATCCTTTCCACCAGTGGCGCGAAGTTATGTCCCACTTCCCGCTTGTTGCAGGAAACGGTGAGCGCCAGCAGCAACACTGCGGCGAAATAAAGTGCTCTATGATTGGACATTTTCACTTCGGGATGGACTTCATCGCTAATTTGTGCAAAGTTACTCAAATTCCCGTTCTTTACAAACCCATCTTACTGGTACGGTAAAGGCCTCCGCCCAATAACGGAAGCCCTTATAAAATACTGCAAAACAATGGGCTCAACCTCTAAAAGAAGAGGAGTTCCCTGTATTTTGGAAGAGGCCAAAGCTCATCGTCAATGAGCATCTCAAGATGGTCGGCGCTGTAACGCACCTTGTCCATCATGCCCTTGACCTCTGTAGAATACATTCTGGCGCGCTTGGACATGTCGGGGATCACGTTCGCCTTCTTCCTCTCCTGGACGAGGGCGTCCACGTCGGAAGAGAGTTCGTTCACGAATCCGGAAATCTTCCTGAAGGTGTCCATGTCCGCCCTGCAGAGTTTCTTGTACTCGTCACCGAACACGTCCTTGGTGTTCTGTATGCTGCGGATCAGTGTGTTCTGGTAATTGACAGCAGCAGGGATGACGTGGTTCAGGCAGATGTCCCCTATTATCCTGGCCTCGATCTGGAGCTTCTTCACATAGGTCTCGTTCATGACCTCATAACGGGCCTCGACTTCAGCCGGAGTGAGGACTCCGAGATTCTTGAAAAGATCTATGGTTCCCTTACGTAAATACACTTTGTAAGCGTCGACCACGTTCGTGACCGCCTCCAGTCCCCTTCTCTTGGCCTCAATCTCCCATTCCTTGCTGTATCCGTTCCCTTCGAACATGATGTTCTTGGATTCGGAGAGGAACTTGCGCACCGTAGCAAGGATAGCGTTCTGCTTGCTTTCTCCCTTGGCGATGAGTTCGTCAGTCTCCTTACGGAAAGTCCTGAGGCTCTCAGCCACGATCGAATTGAGGATGTATGTGGCTCCGGCAGGGTTCATGGAAGATCCTACCGCCCTGAATTCGAAACGGTTACCGGTGAAAGCGAAGGGAGAAGTACGGTTACGGTCAGTATTGTCCGGGAAGATCTCGGGAATTGCGCTGACCATCTTTATCGAATCCTTCGAAGCCTTGCTCTCGGGGACTTCCTCATCCATCTTGAGGATGCTCTCGAAGACCTTGGAAAGAGTGGATCCGGAGAATACGGACATCACTGCAGGAGGGGCCTCATGGCCGCCGAGCCTGTAGGAGTTGTTCAGTGAGCAGACCGAAGTCATCAGAAGGAGGTTATGGTCATACACCGCCTTCACTACTGAGGCGTAGAACGAAAGGAACTGCAGGTTCTTGGTCGGGGTCTTGCCCGGAGAAAGGAGGTTGACTCCCGTGTCGGTCTGGATCGACCAGTTGACGTGCTTTCCGCTTCCGTTCACTCCGTCGAAAGGTTTCTCATGGAAGAGAACCTTGAGGTTGTGTTTCTTGGCGACCTTCTGCATTATTATCATGAGGAGCATGTTCTGGTCAATCGCCTTGGTGGCGCTGCAGAACACGGGTGCGCACTCGAACTGGTTGGGTGCGACCTCATTATGCCTTGTCGAAAGTTCAATGCCGAGCTTGTACGCTTCCGTCTCGAAGTCCTTCATGAAACAGCTCACCCTCGAGGGGATGGCGCCGAAATAGTGGTCTGACAGCTGCTGGTCTCTGGCGGAAGTGTGGCCGATGACGGTCCTGTCGCAGAGCTTGAGGTCAGGACGCGCCTTGTAGAGCGCCTCGTCCACGAGGAAATACTCCTGTTCGATTCCGAGGTTGACGGAAACCGACTTCACCGCGGGATCGAAGTATTTAGCCACTTCCACCGCCGCGGAATCCAGGGCCTGCATGGACCTGAGGTTCGGGGTCTTCATGTCAAGAGCCTCCCCAGTGAACGAAACGAACACTGAAGGTATACACAATGTCCCGTCAAGGATGAACACAGGTGAAGAAGGGTCCCAAGCTGAATATCCCCTGGCCTCGAAAGTGTTGCGGAGACCTCCGCTGGGGAAACTGGACGCGTCAGGCTCCTGCTGCACCAGAGCCGTGCCGCTGAACTTCTCGAACGGTTTTCCGTCCTTCACGGAAAGGAAGGCCTCATGCTTCTCGGCGGTCGTGCCGGTCAGTGGCTGGAAAAGGTGGGTATAGTGAGTGACGCCCATCTCGAGAGCCCAGGTCTTCATCGCCGTGGCTATCTCGTTGGCATCCTTCCGGTCTATCTTCCTCCCCTCCTTCACAGCTGCCTGGACTGCGTCGAAAGCGGACTGGGACATATACCTGCGCATCTTCTCGAGGTCAAACACGTTGCACCCGAAAAAAGACGACACGGGACCGTTTTCGAAATAGTGCCGGGCCTCCTTGTGAGTAGAAGCTTCGCAAAGGGCCATTTTCCTGAAAGTTGCCATGTTCTTCAATTTTTTATGGTGAGCCGGACAAAGGTAAGAAAAAATACTGCTATATTTGTCCCGCCTAAAGGGGCCCAAAGCGAAAAAATCGGGACTAAACCGATTAATGTTGCATTAAAATTTTTAATTCTTCCCCTTGGACGGCAAGAACTTGATAATCACAAACACAAAATAATATGGCAACAATCTCTGGCAAGTCTACAAGGATGCCCGCATCCGCCATCAGGAAACTTGTCCCGTTCGCGGACGCAGCGAAGGCTGAAGGCGTAAAAGTTTATCATCTCAACGTCGGTGCACCCGACATCAAATCGCCCGCATGCGCTCTCGACGCGGTGAAGAACAACACCCTCGACCACGTTTCATACTCCAACTCCGCAGGACTCATCGAGCTCCGTAAAGGACTGGTCGAGAAATACTACAAGAAGATCGGCATCGACATCGAGGTACCTGAACTCATCGTTACCGTAGCAGGTAGTGAGGGCGTCAACCTCGCACTCCAGATCTGCTGCGACGAAGGCGACGAAGTGCTTGTGATCGAACCATTCTACACGAACTACAACACTTTCGCTTTCATGAACGGAATCGAACTGAAGGCGATCCCCACAGACATAAGGGAAGGTTTCGCGATCCCGCCCATCAGCGAGTTCGAGAAATACATTACCCCCAAGACCAAAGCCATACTCATCAGCAACCCCGGCAACCCTACTGGAACCCTCTATCCCAAGGATACTGTCCTCGCGCTCGGAAAGATCGCCCTCAAGCATGACCTCTTCCTGATTTCTGACGAGGTCTACAGGGAGTACTGCTTCACCGACGAGCCTCACTTCTCCGCGATGAACATCCCCGGTGCCGAGCAGAACGTCATCCTCATCGACTCAGTATCAAAGAGGTACAACCTCTGCGGAGTCAGGGTCGGATGCATCATCTCCCACAACAAGGACGTCATGGCCGCCGCCATGAAATACGCCCAGGCAAGGCTCTGCCCTCCTATCTACGGACAGATCGCTTCCATCGGCGCCCTCGACACTCCTCAGGAGTATTTCGACCAGGTAAGGGAGGAATACATCCGCAGAAGGGACTACACTGTTGAAGCCCTCAACAAGATGGAAGGCGTGTTCTCGCCCAACCCCATGGGTGCTTTCTACACTGTTGTCGAGATTCCGGTGGATGACGCCGAGAAGTTCGCCAAGTGGATGCTCACCGACTTCAGGATCAACGGAGAGACCACTATGGTCACCCCCGCCGCTTCATTCTACAAGACCCCCGGCGTAGGAAAGAACCACATCAGAGTCGCCTACGTGCTTGAGGTTCCTGAGCTGAAGAAGGCTCTCCACATCCTTGAGGAAGGACTCAAGGCTTATCCCGGAAGGACAATCTGATTTCCTCAAAGGAAAGAACCGACAGGGCCCCGAAAATGAGGGGCCCTTATCATATACCGCCTGGCTGATGAAGGAATACACTGTACTTTACATACACGGGATGGGAGGAGGAGGCGACAGCCGGATCCCTTCCATTCTTAACGAACACATAGGCGAAGCTCTCCGCTCAGAGGGAATCGAAGGCGTGAGAATAAGAGTTGTAGTGAGGACGTACAGTTTCGATCCGGAGGTCGCCGTGAAGGCGATCCGTTCATGGGCGGATGAACTTTCCCCGGACCTTGTCATCGGCGAATCTCTCGGAGCGATACAGGCAATACGCCTCAAAGGATATCCCCACCTCCTGGTCTCCCCTTCTCTTGGAGCTCCGGCTCGTCTCGGACTGCTTTCAGTCCTCTCCGTGATACCTGGTGTGACTTCCCTTCTGGACAGGATATACAAACCAAAGGATGGAGACAGGCAGAAACTTCATTTCACTCACGACATCCTCAAGAAATACCCTGACCACGGAAGAGCCGCTCTGGAGAACTCTCCCAGAAACGGGAGCAAGGACAGCTTCTATGCATTCTTCGGAGACATGGACCACTACAGGAAGAGCGGTGTGGTCAGCATAAAGGCATACAGGAAATATTTCGGGGAAACCTACAAGATATACCACGGGACCCACTTCATGGAGGAAGAGTGGATCCTTTCGCTTCTTATTCCGAAGATATTCTCCGTTCTCGGAATCCTGAAAAAGTAGGGAAATAAGCCCTATCAAAGATTGATGGACAGAGACTTGGAGCGGTACTTCTGAAGTA
>DBWN01000075.1:0-463 GCA_002308935.1 Bacteroidales bacterium UBA1237
TATGGCGGAACTTTCAAAGTCGATGCATTCTGCGGTTTGAGCATGTATCTTCCTCCGGCAGTCACTGTCGGGAAAGATTATCTGGACAAGTACTACAAGGGGCTTTCATGGAACAAAGCCACCGGACTGGTCCAATAAGGGTTCTCCTTCTCTTGAAAATAATGCTCTGAAGGGCCGTTTTTCGCAGGAAAAAACGGTTTGTTTCTCCGCAAAGTATTGATAACAACAATTTTTTGCTATCTTTGCGCCCGCAAATCACAAAGCGTATGCTTTTGGTGCAATGGGGTCTGCCCCAGTGGCAGACTGAGTAACACGTTTTAAATTAAATTCAAATGAAACATTTCGCATTGAACGGCCAGATCCGTGAGATCGGCAACAAAGCTGTCGTCAAGGCTTTCCGCAAACAGGGTCTTGTTCCCTGCAACCTCTATGGCCAGGGCCTCGAGAACGTATTTTTCACAAT
>DBWN01000075.1:614-4454 GCA_002308935.1 Bacteroidales bacterium UBA1237
AAGCCCATCAGCATCAACGTTCCTCTGAACATCACAGGACACGCTGTTGGTGTACAGGCCGGTGGTAAGTTCGCAAAGTTCGTCCGTTCCCTCAAGGTTTGCGGTATGATGAAGGACCTTCCCGACCAGCTTGACATTGACATCACCGACCTCCAGATCGGCAAGACAATCGTCGCCGGGGACCTCAAGTATGACAACATCACCATCCTGAACCCCAAATCCACCATCATCTGCACCGTCAAGGCTACCCGCCAGTCAGCCCAGGCTGCTCAGCAGTAGTAGTGGACAATTGATTTACGATGTGCTTCTTCTTCAAAAAAAGAAGACCCGCAGTTGAATCTGATCCTAAAATGAACTTCCTCATCGCAGGTTTGGGCAACATAGGCGCTGAATACGCCGGGACCAGACACAACATGGGATTTATGGTATTGGATGCCTATGCTGAGGCATCCAATGCTGTTTTCTCGACCATGAGGTACGGGTCGATGGCGGAAGTCTCATTCAAGGGAAGGAAACTCTTCCTGCTGAAGCCTTCGACTTACATGAACCTCAGCGGAAACGCTGTACGCTACTGGATGACCCAGCTGAAGATACCGATGGAGAACCTTCTGGTCATTTGCGATGACCTGAACCTTCCTTTCGGCACCGTGAGACTGAGGGGGAAAGGCAGCGACGGTGGCCATAACGGACTCAAGCACATCCAGGAAACTTTAGGCACTACCCAATATGCCCGTATGAGGCTTGGTATCGGGAACGATTTCTCAACGGGCGGACAAGTGGGATTCGTTTTAGGGCCTTTAAGTGAGGAACAAAAAGAAAAAATGCCGCAAATTTGCGACAAATGCATAGACGGAATCAAGGCTTTTGCCACCGTTGGACTGGAAAGAGCAATGAATTCTGTCAACATAAAGGCTGAAACGCACTGAATATCAACAAAAACAACCTTTTTTTTAAGGAATTTGTTTGTTTTTAAGGTTAAAAACCTTACCTTGCGGACAGTTTTGATAATTAATGTTTAACGAACGTTTAAAACATCCAAAATCATGAAAGAACTTGTTGAGAAAATCAAGGCTGAGTACGAGGAGTTCATCGCCAATGCTGATGCACAGGTAGTAAAGGGTAACAAAGCTGCTGGCGGACGTGCCCGCAAGATCTCCCTCGAGCTCGGAAAAGACCTCCTCAAATTCAGGCAGGAGTCTGTAAAAGCCGCGAAGTAAGAAGATTTATTTCAACGAACTCGCTTAGACGGTATCCATCGGGTGCCGTCTTTTGCTTTTTTCAAAGGGTCTCCACTGCGCAAAAGGTCTTCGTGCGGACAGGTAATCGGGATCGTATTCATGCTCGTACGCTTCCCTCTCGAAACTTATCCCCCTATAAGGATTCTTCTTGCCGGAAAGAAGTCTGAAAAGCCACTCGAACAGATAGGCCAAGTAAAAACCCACGAAAAGGAGTTCCCTCATCTGCGCTGAGTGGATCGCTTCATGACGGATCATCATGGACTTGCTCTCAGGGGACAATCTGTCCCATGAGTCCTTCCTGACCAGCAAATGGCCGAAAAGATTCATAGCGACAAACCCTTTGACAGGGAGCAATCCGTTTCTGAACACTTTCATGATCGCATCTTTTTCCATTTCCTCTCCCCAAATCCGTGCCGGAACACGCCACCATTCTTATTTTCGGTCCTCATTTCCGACAAAAATGCCTTCTCACGAAGAAATATCACATTTTTTTCATTTTTCATGCAACAAAACGCAACAAGGCTGCATCTAGGTAATAGGTTTAGGTTTTAGTACACGTCTAGGGGGACGGCTTGGAAGTGATTTTCGGGTCGCCCTCTTGTTTTTTGTCCATACGGGCCAAATTATGGTCGGAACGGTCTTTGCATTACTCCTCTTTTGTGTATAAGGAAAAAAATGCCTAACTATGCATTGACGTTTGTACTGCCACCATGAAACCGGATCTAAGACTGTACCTGACGACTATCGTCCTGCTGTCGGCTATGCTCCTCAATGCGAAGCCGGCTTACAAGGGAACGGTCATCCTTTCACAACCGGACGGGAAGAAGATTTCGGCGATTCTTGCCGGTGACGAATTCTCAAAACTCATTACTGATACCCAAGGTCACGCGCTTGTAAGGGACGCGGACGGATTCTATTGTTATGCCCAATACGGTTTCGACGGAACGGTGACAAGTTCTGGATTCAGGGCGGATGAGGATGCTCCCGGATTCATTCTTTCACGCTCAATGCAGGTCCCGAAGGAACAGATAGCGGCGAAAGCCAAGAAAGAACGTTCAATCGCAGAAACCGCCAGAAACAGAATCCTGAAATCCAATGCGGCGATAAGGACAAAAGCGACCGACGGGAGCAATCCTCCTGTCAAGAAAACCGCCATCGTCATTCTCGCTGAATTCAAAGATGTCAAGATGACATACACTCCGGAGGACTTCAAGGCGATGCTCTATTCGAAGGGTTATTCTTACAACGGTGCATCGGGAAGCGTAATGGAATATCTCGAAGAGCAGTTCCGTGGCGATTATACCTTCTCCTTCACGGTTTCACCCGTGGTAACCTTGGACAATGCCCAGTCTTATTATTTCTCGAACACCTCGTCCGGAAACCGGAAGGACAAAAATGCGGTCCAGGCCATAGTGGACGCCTGCCTGAAGGCATCCGAAGCGGGGATGGATTTCTCCCTGTTCGATGAGGACGGAGATTCCGAAGTGGATGATGTCGTCGTTTTCTTCGCCGGCAAAGACGAGGCGGACGGTGGTGGTGAAGAATGCCCATGGTCTCACCAGTGGTGGGTCAAGGACGGTGAAGGAGTAGTGTGCGAACTTGACGGCAAGACCATCAACCGGTATGTCTGCACGACAGAACTCGGAAGGAACTCTTCCGGAGGGTTCACCTTTACAGGAATAGGTACATTCTGCCATGAATTCAGCCACACCCTGGGACTCTCTGACATGTATGACACCGATGATGCCGCATCGGGCGGTATCGCGAACGGTCTTTTCTATACGACCGGGCTCATGGACGGAGGGTGCCACAACAACTTCGGAATGACCCCTCCACACTATAGTGCGATCGATTATGACAGCCTTGGAGCAGGAGAATGTGAACTGATGTATCCCGGGGAATACACTCTTGAGCCCATCAACCGCAACCGCCGTTATCTGAAATTCGAGACAGGCAATGAAGGAGAATATTTCCTGTTCGAGGTCCGCAGGAATACCGGCTGGGACGCCTACATCGGAGGAATGGGACTTGCCATCTATCATATTGACCGCTCAACCAATGACGCCGAAGGGTACACTGCCGCCAGGCGATGGATGGAGAACACCGTCAATTGCGCCCCTGCGCATGAATGCGCAAGGTTCGTTTCCGCATACCCCGACGCTTCAGCCTTCGACCCCAGCGGGAAACTCAATCCCGGAGTGGCTTCGATGATATTCTTCCCGTATTCGGACCATACCTCCTTCACCCCTGACACATCCCCCGCCTTCAGGTTCTGGAACGGTGATGACGCCCAGTTCGCTGTTACCGACATTTCCATCAAAGGAGACAACGTCTCTTTCAAGGTGATCAGCCTTGCCGGACTAGTGATACCGGAAGTCGAGAATCTTTCTCAAGACGTGTTCCAGGACGCCAGCATCACAAGATGGTCAGCTTCGGACCCTAAATATGATGGTGAAGCCATCGTTTCATGGGGAGAGAGTTCAGGGGAACAGACTACAATAATGGTACGTCCCTATTCACAAGGACAGTATTCCCTCACTCTTGACAACCTCCTTCCGAGAACCGCCTACAAACTGTCCATAAGATTCGGGCAGGATGACAT
>DBWN01000073.1 GCA_002308935.1 Bacteroidales bacterium UBA1237
ATTCTTGATCTGTATGACGAAGATTTCGGTAAGATTGACCCGACAGGGAAAGCCGCAAGAATCTTCGCGGCCATACCCGCTCAGCTTAACAGCAATGCTTCCCGATTTCAGATTTCTAATGTCATCCCCAAAGCTCATGCTGAAGACTTCGTTGAACTTATATCGGAAATGGAGAAATCCAGGACTATCAACATTTCGCATCACAGCGATGATCCCAATGTGGGCCTAGGTAGTACCGAAGATCTGATCCAGTACAAAATGTTTGTTGGTGACACCGGCCTCTTCGTGACGCTTGCCTTCCGAGATAAGGCGTTCACCGAGAACATCATTTATGAGCGCTTGCTCAGCGATAAGTTGGCGGCCAATCAGGGCTACCTTTATGAGAACATCGTTGCACAGATACTTACAGCTTCAGGCAACAAACTGTTCTATCATGTCTGGCCCACGGTGAGTGGCAAACATAACTACAAGGTTGACTTTCTGCTTTCCCGAGGCACGAAGATCATGCCCATCGAGGTGAAATCATCTTCCTACAAGACACACGCATCGTTGGATGCCTTCTGCAAGAAGTTCTCTTCACGAATAACTAACGACCGATACTTGATTTATACAAAGGATTATGCCCATGAAGAGTCGGTTAGATATATACCGGCTTATTTGGCACTATTCCTATAACTTTTTATGCCTTCGTGCCAGATTTTAAGATATCTGACATTTGCGGTTTCTAAATTTCCACAATCTCCGGAAAAATTTTCCTACAATCTCCGGTTTTTTATATTTACAGAGATAGAAAGCACCATCATCAATGACTCCAGAAGACATACTGAAAACATATTGGGGATACGACTCTTTCCGTCCTATGCAGAAGGACATCATCACAGATGCCCTTGAAGGAAAGGATGTGCTTGGCATATTGCCTACAGGAGGAGGCAAGTCAGTATGTTTCCAGGTGCCGGCAATGATCAAGGAAGGGCTAGCCCTTGTAGTAACCCCTCTGATCGCTCTTATGAGGGATCAAGTGAAGAATCTTTCCGACCGTGGGATCAAAGCCATGGCGATCCATGCGGGAATGAACAGGAGGGAAGTGGACCTTGCCCTTAACAATGCCACCTATGGTGACTACAAGTTCCTGTACGTTTCTCCTGAACGCCTTTCCACCACTCTGTTCAAATCCTATCTGGAGGTGATGAACATCAACTTTCTTGTAGTTGATGAGGCACATTGCATCTCCCAATGGGGGTATGACTTCAGACCTGATTATCTGGCGATAGCCCGGCTCAGGGAGATAGTCGACGCTCCTGTCATAGCCCTTACCGCTACGGCCACTCCTGATGTCGCCAAGGATATAATGTCGAAGCTGGAATTCTCCCAGGAGAACCTGCGGCAGGGAGATTTCACGAGACCTAATCTGACCTATCTTGTCAGGAAAGCCGACGACAAGATGGAGCAGCTGCTTTCTGTCTGCAGGGGAGTGAAAGGTACGGGAATCGTATACCTGAGAAGCCGCAAACGTACTGAAGAAATCGCTTCCAAGCTTCAGGAAGAAGGCATCAGCGCATCTTTCTATCATGCCGGTCTGGGCTACTTCACCCGTCAGAAACGTCAGGAGGAATGGAGAAGCGGAAAGATCAGGGTGATGGTCTGCACGAACGCTTTCGGAATGGGCATAGACAAGCCGGATGTGAGGTTCGTGGTGCATCTTGACCTGCCGGATTCTCCTGAGTCCTATTTCCAGGAGGCCGGAAGAGCCGGCCGTGACGGGAAAAGGTCTTACGCTGTACAGATCTGGAACCCGACCGATATCGCACGTCTTACAAGGATCTTCAACGCTTCGTTCCCTTCGATTGACTACATAGAAGACATTTACCAGAAAGTGCATGCTTTCCTTGGTATTCCTTATGGCGGAGGAGAAATGTGCCAAGCGCATTTTTCTCTGCAAGACTTCTGTCAGAAGTTTTCACTCAAGGAAACGCAGGCGTATTACGCGATAAAGTACATCGAAAGGGAAGGTCATTGGACCTATGTCGAGGATGTGGACGTGAACACCAGAGTGAAGATCATTGTTGACCGGACTGACCTCTATGATGTGGAGTTCTCCGACCCTATGATGCCGACGCTTCTGGAGACGCTCATGAGAAAGCGCGAAGGGATATTCTCTTTCCCTGTTCCGGTAGATGAGGAGTATTTCTCAGATTTGTTGGGGATCCAAGTGCCGGGGCTCCGTCAACTGCTATACGGTCTCTCGGTACAGAAAGTCATAAAGTACATCCCCCAGGACCATTCTGATGTCCTGTTCATAAACCATGGCCGTTTGGAGAGGGGTAACGTAGCTCTCTCGCCCATGAGGTATGATGACCTCAAAGCCGCATTCAAACGTAGGATGGATGCAATGGAGGAATATGTGAGGGAAGATGACGAATGCCGTTCACAGTATCTTCTAAGATACTTCGGGCAGGAGAAGTCATCTCCTTGTGGACAGTGCGACGTGTGCAGGGCAAAAGCGAAGAGTGGAGAATAGATACAGTGATGGCGCCCCGTAAAGGGACGCCTCCACTGAATTCGATTAGTGCTACTCGGGTTCGGATTCTTTACCTGCACTGTTTTGAAGTTTCTTCCCCGGTTTGATCTCATCCTTTTTCAGGGGAACGATGAAATGGTCTTCACAGTATTCTTTAAGGCATTGGTCGAAAACCCGAGAGATGTTGATTTTTCTCCTTCGCAGAGCGTTCATCAGTTTCCTGGATTCCGGTGAAACGGAAAGGGTAACTGCAACTCTCTTTTCGGATTCCGGTTGGGCTTTGCGCCCGGCACCCTTTCTTGGGCCGCCTCTTTTTCTCTCTTGAAGCATAATAATATAGCTTGTTGTTCAAGCGGCAAGGGCAAAGATAAGTATTAAAGTCAAAAAGACAATGCAAAACGTTTTAATTATTTCTTTTATTGAACTTTTTTGCCCCAAATGATATCTTTTTAACCCTTTACGGCACTTTAAACAGCACCTTTGTAAATAAATATAGCCTCAGGTTTTATGTCGCCTGAGGCTATCAGAGAGGTTCTGACTTGAAAAGCTATAAGTGCCTGTCAAAATCCATTTTCTCATGGAGAATACGGCTTATCAGAACATTACCGTTATTCAGTATTTGATAAAAAATCACATGTTTGCCCCAAGGATATTTACGATATCCTGATCGGACATGTTCGTAAGAACGCCCCAAATCAGAAGGAGCTTTTGCGATCTCTTCACAAGCATCAAGGAGGCCTCGCAGATACCTGTTCGCCTGTTCCTGCGACCATGTATCCAGAGTATATCGCCAAATACCAGCCAGGTCCTTCTCTGCGCGTTTAGAGAGTTTGTAACTCGGTTTCATAGTCGTCATTCAGCTTCTTGATGAAGACCTCGGGGTCAAAACCCTCTACAACACCGCTGTTTTCGCCCTCAATCAATGCAGCACGCACAGCTGCAAGTCTGTCCTCGTCCTCTTCTAGACGGCGGAGGCCAGCGCGGACCACCTCGCTGACATTGTTGAAACGTCCCCCTTCAATAATAGAACGAATAAAATCCTCATAATGCTGCCCAAGGGTTACTGTAACTGTTCTTGCCATATGAATTTGCTTTATTATTGACAAATGTAAGAATAAATCTTACTTCTGCCAAATGTGAGTAATGCTTATTTTATTGTTCCATCCATCTCTCTTGCCAAGTATTGTCCTTTAGGGAGGCAAGAGGATTCCAGCAGAGTTTCAATTCTTTCGCCGTCCATCCCTTTCAACACTCCGCTTCTGAGTAATGTAACATCTTGCTCGCTGAACGAGTCCTTCTTCTTTTCAATCAATCTTAGCAACGGCTTGATTTCCGGTATCACCATGTCGTAAAAGATCAGATTCCTGCCGTGGAGCGCGTATCTGCCATTGACGAAGGCATCAATCCTCCCTATGGACAGGGTGTCTCTACCGGAAGAAATGCTGTAAGAGTACCAAGCCGTTACAGTCGAATCCGGACTGAATCCAAGGTTCAGCCTGTAGGAGGTGCAATTGATGCTCTCAGGCGTAACTCTGATGTCTTCGAAAGCAGGACAGGAATATATCCTTCCGGAAAGGGTGAATGAACTGTCCTCGGAACTGAGGACACGCTCGGGAGACATTTTCTCCCCACAAGATAAGATCGTCCCATAGAGGGACAGGACCGATAGGGCCCTAATCGCTTTTTTCATTTCTCGACCTGATTTAAAAAGTTACTTCTCTTGGTTTGCCTAATGCGCAAAATCAGGGAATTCCGTATTGTTGTTTCAGTATACAAGATACGGATAATCTGTGAGAAAAGCAAACAAAAAACGGCCACTCAGACGAGCCAGCCGCATTATTTTGTTGTTTTTTGTAAGGTCTCCAGAAGAGTATCGCTAGCCTTCTATGACAAGGCCGTCATAAGCCGGACGTACGATCGAGGAAATGCCTCTTTCCTTGCACAAACGGTCCAGTTCTGAGCAGAATTCCTCATGGACGGGGAAGTTGTGGCTAAGGTGTGTAAGCCAAGTGTGCCGGGCTCCTATCTTTCCCGCGAGTTCCAACGCTTCGTCAAGTGAGAAATGCGAGTGGTGGGGCTTGTATCCGACCGTGTTGAGAGTCACGTGCTCGAGATCCTGGAGCTTCTGCATTTCTCTCTCGGGCAGGGAACTCATGTCGGTTATGTAGGCTATCTTCCCGAACCTGAATCCCAGCACCGGAAGGTCATGATGGTATCCTCTAATCGGGATGACCTTGACCCCTTCCGCACCCTCTTCTGCGGGAGTCGCTGTTACCACTTGGTCACTTGGCGGTACCAAGGTCCCGTCAGGAAGTTCATACCTGTATCCTACATCATGCACCCAAGTGAGTTTCTTGTCGTCATTCTGCGGGGTGACCATGAAAGGGGATTCATCGATGATGTTCATATGCCATTCCGGGGCTCCGGGGTATTTTTCCTTCGCGAAGGCATAAGGGTACTCCCTCTCCAGTGCATGCAGGACAGACTCCTCGCAGTAGATTTCAGCGGCCTTCCGGTCAATGTAATTGAGGCTGCGCAGATCATCCAGTCCTCCGGTATGGTCCTTATGGTTGTGGGTGAGAAGGATCGCGTCCAGATGGCATAGGCCTGCCCTCAGCATCTGTATTCTGAAATCCGGTCCTGCGTCGATGAGGATGGTAAGACCACCGGTCTTCACCACCGCGCTCGCGCGGTATCTCTTGTCGTGGGAGTCTCCCGAAGTGCAGACTCTGCACTTGCATCCTATTATGGGAATGCCCTGGGATGTCCCCGTTCCTAAGAATGTCAAAGTCGTTCTGTTTCCCTTCTCTTCCACTTTATATTATATAATTATCTTCTTGTAGACTGCCTCTTCAGCCTTCCGAGAGCATGCTCGAGGCTTTCCGACGGCTCAATTATGTTGTAGTCCTTCCAGAACTCCGGATCGAGATAAAGGCCGGACTTGTCGAAGAGCGACTCATTGTCCCTGAAGGATTCTCC
>DBWN01000132.1 GCA_002308935.1 Bacteroidales bacterium UBA1237
CTTGTGCGGGCTCATTTTCCTCAGCGAGTCTTTCCCAGAAGGGCGTCGGCTGCCAATACCAGGAACATGTAGTGCGAGGAACCGCCTCCAAGAACGTATTCGGTCTGTTGCCATAGATACGGGAACTCCAGAAGCTCCGGAAGGTCCGGCCTTATTATGGCTGTTCCTGATATCACGCCTCCCGGAACGTATGACCAGTCAGCCCTGGTTGTTCCGTACGCAGTGGTTGCGGAGACTGCGCCCACTCCTGAGGCAAAGGAGGCGGTGTTGCTTCCCGGGTGTCTCCCCAATATGAAATGGAGAGCGTCGAAGACGGGGTCGGGAACACCAGAAGTCCCTTCTTGTGGCGGACATGAGGGAATACAGGAATTTGATTGCCGGGAGAAAGACTCTAGCGGGAAGTCAATTGCCAACTGACACCCAGAAGCAGATTGTGATATTTGTCGGGATGGTTGAGGCTGATATCAGTCCCAAGGTCAAGCTGGACTCTGGGGGAGAGCTGGAATGCGAAACTCAGCTCCGACCAGCTCTCGGAATACCCTTCGAACGAGTTGTTGTACTCCTCGACTTGGATGCTGAAGTTCTCTCCCACTGAAAATCCGAGCCCCAAGCCCCAGAATACTGTGGGCTGGGTGTATCCGTTCCATATCAGATCCACTTCGTATCCCAAAGAACACCAGGAGGTAAGTTCGTTGGAGAAAAGAAGACCCGTCTGGCCTCCAGTATGGAGGGGCAGGAATTCCGCATTGTCACCTCCTGGAATCAGCACGTTCGCCAGAAGGGAGACAGCCGGGAAGGCGTTTTGTCCCTCAAAGAGCTTGATTTTGGTACCGATGGTCACGTTGTCGAATCCGTTCTCGTTTCTGCCGTGTTTGTATGAGCGGTGCAGGTAATCAGCCTGGAATCGCAGTTCCGCATAATCGGAGAACCCCCATCTCAGCATGGAGGTGTTGACTGTCCAAGTCGTGGAGAGGGTCTCGTCAAGAGAGGAACGCTCCCAGGCGGTGCCGGTCTCCCACTGCACCCTTCCCTTAGGAAGCACATCCGGACCCGTTGTGGCTCCGGGACGGTCCGCGGTGAAGCCGCCTTCCTGCTGTGCGGAAAGGTCCAATGAAGATAATAGTGACAGTGCTGTAATGCAGATGATTACAATAAGGGCGTTCGTTCTGGATTCCATTTTTCGTGTTCGCTTATACGGCTCGGGTTAATGGTTATGCAAGCCGTTCGGACAAATTTACGAAAAATGCCGCAGTTATTTCCTCCACCTTTTCAGCATCGGGAAGAATCCCCTCATCATCTGCTTGTATTGCTCTGCAGTCATCGGATGGGGCATGTTCTTGTTGACCTCATCAACGAAAGCTGCACAACTCTCGATCATTTCTTCCATGGTGCATTCTTTGGTGAAATGCCCGCCCTGGTAGCAGTACTTGCAGTAGTCATAGTTGACGCTTCCGTCCTCTTCCTTTCCGCAATCATCTTCACAAGTGAGGGGCATGCCGCAACTCTGGCAGAACTGCGGAAGCTGGCCGGGCATGAATGCCTTCTCTTTCTTCGGGAATGACGCCTCGAATTCGGCGAAGCCTTCAGGATCGTCGTCAGCCACGAAGTATCCTTTCGGTGGACAGTAAGTCGCTTCAATGCCGCCGAGCCATCCGGGGACGAGTTCTTTCGCCAGGAAGAAGGGGACTTCGGATTCCTTGGGCTCTGAGTGGTAATGGATCCCGAGGGAGCTCGCCAGCACGAAACCGGCTTTCCCGTAGAAGTCGATGTTCCCCTCCATGCACAGGAAACCTACTCCAGCTTTACGGGCTTTCTCCAGAGCGAACTCCAGCAATTTCAGCCCGTATCCCTTTCGCTTGAGGTCAGGGTGTATGCATATCGGCCCGAAAGTCCATGAAGGACGGACAGTCCCGTCGGAAAGATGAAGTTCCGCTTTGGAGAACATCACGTGGCCTATTATCCTTCCGTTCTCCTCCATCACTAAATCCAGCTCCGGGATGAAGTCGGGATTCTCCCTGTAGCAGTGCAGCACGTAGTGCTCGGTGCATCCCGGACGGTATACGTTCCAGAACGATTCTCTGGTGAGGTTTTCGACTTCCCTGTAGTCCTTCGGTTGTTCTTGTCTGATTGTCATAGGTGTCATTTTTAGGGGATCTTATGATGTGCTATTGCTTTTATTAAGCAGCCGA
Organism: Bacteroidales bacterium UBA1237; assembly: GCA_002308935.1. Classification (GTDB taxonomy): domain Bacteria; phylum Bacteroidota; class Bacteroidia; order Bacteroidales; family UBA932; genus Cryptobacteroides. The sequence goes on from DBWN01000132.1 coordinate 2,190, forward strand.
AACCGCCGCCTTTTTGCCCGCATGGAGCCAGTGCTCCTTGAGCCACTCTCTTACCGGCAAATCATATGCCTTATGGATTCCGTAGGACAGAAGAATCGCGATTGTGAAAATCCCTGCATTCACGGCGATGTGCTGCCAAAGAGGGGAGTCACCGTGTTCCGCCACCCATCCCATCTGCATGTATATGAGAGGATAGTGCGTGATGTAGATCGGATATGAGATGTCTCCCAGCCAGCGGCAGACCGCTGTGCTTTTCTCTCCTTTCGTGGTGGATCCCGCGCCTGTAAGCACGATGAGAGGGAAGAATATCAGTATGCATGCCGCCTGGTACAGTCCATCGGGCACTCCCTGCTTTCCGCCTATGCAAGGCATCGCCAGAAGAACGACTATCAGCAGTGCGCACCACCAGAAACCTCCCTTGAGATGTATCGGGGATCCGCTGGGATTCTCAGCACTGCGGTGTGATGGGAGTATCCTTGAAATGAGAAGTCCGCAGAGGAACGGGTACAGCATTCTGGTGAAAGCGATGTATATCTGGTCAGGGTCAAGTGACCACCCTCCTATCACGTTGTAGTGCGGCTCATCCAGAAGATGGAATACATCCCATCCTAAAGTGAGATCGAGCGTTAAGAAAGCGCTGGCAAGGCAGAGAATCGCGAGCGCAGCCTTCGGCAGATGCCTGAAGATGAATGCATAGAGGATATTCCCTATGTACTCCATCATGAGTGTCCACTGCGGACCGTTCAAGGAGTTCAGTTCGCCCCAGCCACGGATGTCGAGAGAATTGCCGCAAGGGATCAGAAGCAGACTCATTCCGACGCAAAGCAGGAACTGCCACAGGAGGACTTCCTGGGTTTTCGGGAATGCCGCCCCTGAAAAGAAGAAGAGTGAAGCACCGACCACGGTGCCGGCTATGACCATGGGATGGAGCCTTGTCAGTCTCCTTTTGAAGAATCCCCATGTCGTCATCCTGTCCCAACGGTCATCGTATGCGTATCCCACCACGAAACCGCTCAGCACGAAGAAGAAATCCACAGCCAGATAACCGTGGTTGACGATCTGGTAGGCTGGCCCCTGGGTGTTGTAAGTCTCGAAGATGTGGAAGAGGACCACCATCAGGGCGGCTACGCCCCTCAGACCGTCAAGTATCTCATAACGCGGCTTTGAATCCAGATAAATGTTCGTTTTTGCCATAGCTGTGGAATATGGTTCATGTTACATACGGGCCTTTTCTTCGCTTCCTGCACCGGTTCCGCGGTATTTGCTCTGAGCGGCGTTGAAGCTGTAACGTACTGAGAATTTGACCCTTTGGGTGTCCATCATGTTGGTTTGTCTAATGGTATGGCTTCCGAAGTCAGTGTCCACATTGGTCCTTGCCAGACCGGCAAGGTCGCTTCCTTCAAGCCTCAGGACAAGTGACCTGTCTTTGAGAAGAGTCTTCTGGATCGCAGCTGACAGGTCGAAGTACATGCTCTTCATGTATATGTT
>DBWN01000190.1:0-2697 GCA_002308935.1 Bacteroidales bacterium UBA1237
CATAATTATGTGGTGTTCCCATTCTGCTTCAAAAGAAGGAAGAAGGCGCTCTACATCATTTGCGATATCGTCCTTTTGGGCTTGTTGACTACATGGGTGTTCACATGGGGGAATTTCCAAAGAAGCCGGGACCCTTTTGACCCCGGTGCGTCCCAAATGATGGAAATGGGCCCTGCTGAAAGGATGTTTGGAGATTCCCCGCAAATGGATGGGCAAGGGACATTCGTGCCTGAAGACAGGGCTGACTTCTCAAGAAGAGACCCTCGGCGGATGACTCCCAGGAATGACGCAAGGCGAAGCCGTTTTTCAGAGGACATCCGGTCCGGAAGGCGTCGCAATGGGCCTGATGAACCGCCTCATCCTTTGGGTCCCACACTTATGAGGATTCTGATGGGAATACTGATAATATTGGCGAACGTGGGAGCGAAAGCGTACTTCCAATACCGGAAGAAGGAACTTCGCATGGAAATGCTCCAGAAGGAGAACCTTGACCAGCAGCTGCAGTATCTGAGGTTTCAGATAAATCCGCACTTTTTCATGAATACCCTCAATAACATTCATGCATTGGTGGATATCGACCCGGAGCAGGCGAAGTCAAGCATCCTTGAGCTCTCGCGCATGATGAGGTACATCCTGTATGAGGGGGACAAGCCGACGATTCCTCTTTCAAAGGAAACAGAGTTCCTCAAACACTATATCTACCTTATGAGGATCCGGTATTCGGACTCGGTGAAAATCGATGTTGACCTTCCTGAGGAATGCGGAAGTGTGGAAGTCCCGCCTCTTATTTTCGTGTCGTTTGTTGAGAACGCATTCAAGCATGGTATCAGCTATGAGACGGACTCTTTCATCAAGGTCTCCATGGCATTGGAATCCGGCAAACTCATATTCAAATGCATCAACTCCCGTCACGGAACGAACCAGGACAGCCACAGTGGTATAGGACAGAGCAATGTCCGCAAGAGATTGGATCTTCTGTATGGGCAGGACTATACTCTGCATATAGACAATAATCCTGAAATCTATGACATACTCCTTGTGATACCCGTGAAAAGCAAGGCTGTTGCTTATGGAGAGGAGGATGCTGAGGGAACTGACATATAAAAAGAATAATCACTTCACCTTAAGATATGATACGTTGCATAGCCGTTGATGACGAGCCTTTGGCTCTCCGTCAGATAGAAACCTACATCAGCAAAGTCCCTTACCTTGACAAGGTCGCTCTTTGCAGCAGTGCTTCCGAAGCGACAAAGCTGCTTCAGAACGAGTCGGTCGACCTTATGTTCGTCGATATCAATATGCCGGATATCTCCGGGATGGATTTCGTGAAGTCGCTTGACAATCCTCCTATGGTGATTTTCACCACGGCCTATTCTGAATATGCCGTTGAAGGGTTCAGGGTCGATGCAGTGGATTATCTTCTGAAACCTTTCGGTTTCGAGGACTTCCAGAAATCTGCAGCCAAGGCGAAGAAACTTTTCGACCAGCAGAACGCCGTATCCGCTATCGCCGCCCAGGCTGATGACGCTTTGTTCTTCAAGACCGATTACAAGGTCGTCAGGGTGCCTATGGACAAGATTCTTCTGGTAGAAGGAATGAGCGAGTATCTCAAGATCCATATAGATGGTGAAAAGGACCCGGTCATCGTCCTGCTCAGCATGAAAAAACTTCAGGAGAGGCTGCCTTCGGACAAGTTCATGAGGATCCACAAGTCCTATATCATAGCCCTTTCCAAGATACGGGAAGTCTCCAAGGGAAGGGTAATCATGACAGGCGGTTTCACTGTCCCCATAGGCGATATGTACAAGGATGAATTCAACGCATATCTTGACTCCAAATTCTTGGGACGGTAATCATTTTGACAAAGCGGCTACAAAACATATGGGGTGACCGGACGGCCACCCCAAAGTGTCTTATCATGTGCTTGAATGTACCTTATCCCATGAATGATGCGAAATATCCGGGGAACAGGACAGTCGTGATGAGATAACCGACGATAGTAGAGGTTATCACCGAGATCAGTCCAGGCATCATGAAACTGTGGTTCAGCAGGTATTTACCGATGACGGTAGTACCTGAACGGTCAAAGTTCACTGTGGCTATATCAGAAGGATAGTTCGGGATGAAGAAGTATCCGTATACGCTGGGAAGTACTCCTAGAAGGACGGGGCCCGGGATTCCGAGGGAATAGGCCAGAGGAAGCATCGCGACCACGACGGCTCCCTGGGAGTTGATGAGCACAGACACAAGGAAGAACACGAAAGCTATCGACCAGGGATACTTGGAGACTATTCCAGTGAGGCCTTCCTGCATGACGTCAGTATAGTTGGAGAAATAGGTGTCGGCAAGCCATGCGATACCATAGATTGCCACCACGGCTACCATACCCGACTGCCAAACTGCTCCAGAAACGGCTTTCTTGGGCTTGGCGTTGCAGAAGAGGATCATAAGAGCGGCAGCGCTTATCATTATGATCTGGATGATGGTGTTCATCTTGGGGATTCTGGTGAAGGTTTTCAGGGTATCAGCATCCACGAAGAACTGTACGCACGCGAATCCTACGATCACAAAGAGAGCAAAAAGGAATACGAAAACGCTCTTCTTGGCGTCTTTGGTTATCTCTCTGTCAAGGGTGGTGGCAGTCTCACCGAACATGTACTTGTAAGTCTCAGGATCGGCAAGCCTCTTCTGGAATTC
>DBWN01000190.1:2830-6080 GCA_002308935.1 Bacteroidales bacterium UBA1237
GCGATAGGGGAGCAGGTGATACCTACCTGGGATGCTACTGATGCCACTCCACAAGGCCTTTCAGGTCTGATTCCCTTTTTGAGGGAGATGTCACAGATGATAGGCATAAGAGTATACACTACATGGCCAGTTCCTACAAGCACTGTAAGGAAGAAGGTGCAAAGAGGTGCGAGGAATGTGATATGGTCGGGATGTTTCCTGAGCAACTTCTCAGCAACCTGAATCATCCAGTCCATACCGCCTGACGCCTGGAGAATACCGGCACAGGTGACTGCAGCGATGATGATGTAGATGACATCGGTAGGAGGGGTTCCCGGTTTCAGACCGAAACCGAAAATCAGTATCGCGAGTCCTATTCCGGAAATCGCGCCCAAAGCGAGGGAACCGTATCTGGAACCCACGTACAACGCTGCCAGCACTATCAGCAGCTGAAGAATCATTGTTACCATGTGGTTACTATTTTAGTTTTTTCATCAATTCGCTAAACATCACTCACACTGAAGTCGTACAGGTTCAGCCCTGTTTCCGGATCGAATTTCCTTCCGACTGTTCCCTTACCGTAGTCTTCCACGACAAGTTCACAGGCTCCGTTCAGGACTGCGGACATGAGATGTCCTCCGATGCAGGTGTAGTCTCTTCTTCCGAAAGTGGCGTGGATGTGCAGATATACCTCACCATCCTTTGTGGAAATGTTACCGATGAGGTTCGATATCTCCATCTGCTCTTTGAAAACCCCGTCAACATATTTCTTGATGGCAGGGTCAAGAAAGCGGAGGGTGGCTTCACATACGGCACCGATTCCACTGACCGTTCCTATGGTGATTTTCTTTTCCTGACAGAACGCTTTTACGGCGGATACTATCTCTTGATGATTGTCAATGCTGAGGATGTATTTGTCCCCGTATTGTCTGTATTGGTACATGTCTTAGTGTTGCTGGAAAGTCTAATGTTCCGTAAAAATAGCAAAAAAACCTCATCTTTGGCAGATATTAGGCAAAGAAGATGATCTCGGGCGATACTTTTAGGTGGGTGGAACCCGAAAAAGCACTACCTTTGTGCGGTTTTATCAAGCGTTTACTGATATGGAGTTCGATACCAAAATATCATTGCGGAGAATGTCTTCTTTCCCTGTAGTGTCTTCCTTGGGAAAGGAAGAATTCCTGAAAGCGCTCAGGGATGTCATCTCTTCCAAAGCCAAGACTGTCGGGGATGATTCAAACGGGGCGTTCTGGGCGGATTACTCTTCCTCTTTGGTAACTAAGCACCTTTTCTGCGATGTGACCCTTCCGGAAGGGGAGTCCGAGGGCGGAAACACTACTTACAACGTGAAGATTGAGGCAGGAAAGAAACCCGGCTATATTCTGGACATCCTTTTCGCTTTTCTTGCCCTGGCGGCAGTTTGGAGCTTCTCCAAGATCATGGTCCCCGACCCGCAGACTTTCCCGTATGTCGTCCTGCTGGCTTCTTGCTGTGCGCTGGGATTCCTTTTGTCATTGTTTGGCAAGGCTTTTGGAGTGAAAGAATCCAAGGAACTCGGAGATGAAATCCGTTCCGCCTTGGACGGAAAGTGATGTGGTCTCCGACCGCTTAATTGAGGTTTTTTGTTAAGATGAAAAAAATCCTTTTGGCGGCTTTGGCCGCTCTGCTCTTCGTGAGCGCATCAGCACAGGATCTCCTGCGCTATAACTATAAGAAGAACAACTACGTCTATACCGGCACTGAAAGGGTAAGGGTCGTCGGAACCACACCTATTGAAGTCAAGCTCGGCCGTGTCACTTTCCCTGACGGTGAAGACGTCTATATCCTCAGGGTTGATTATGAAGAGGCTACCGCTTGGAAGATGCCCAAGAATGCGCCCCTGACCATCTTCACGACCGACGGCAAGAACGTCACCCTGAAGAACAGTGCTGATTCTCCCAATCTCGTAGCTCCTTCCGGAATCAAGACTTCAGCCGGCAAGGTCTATTGGAATTACGGTGAGTACTATATGGAGGAAGCTGACCTCAAGAAGATATCCACAGGCGTTTCTTCAATTGACGCCACAAAGAGATGGTCTTCTGAAGGAGTCATAAAGGTTTCATACAAGAACGATGAGTTCGGTAATGCGATCCGTCGTCAGATGCAGGCCATCAAGGCCGCTCCGGCACCCAAGAGCGAAGTGGGCAACTATCTGAAGTCCATCAGCGATCAGGGAGGAAACCGCCTTGTGGAGACCGAGAAGATCCAGGTCAATGGCCAGCTCGCCGTTTCTTTGGTATATCTTTACTATGCCGAGTCGAACAATGAGAATTATGACCTCAACCTGTTCATCTCAGGAAAGACCGTACCTCTGGGAAGCGCTGTCTACGTTACCACAACTTCAGGCCAGACGATAGAACTCCAGCAGGAGAAGGATCTCTCTGCAGGAAGGGTGATCTGCTACCCTACGATCGATCAGCTGAAACTCATGTCGAAGGGTGTGTCCAAGATCACAGTCCATACTGTATCGAGCCCCGTCAACATCAATATCACTGACGGCTCCTTCGCCAGTGCTGTCGACAAACTCTATTGTGCTCTGCAGCCTGTGACTATCCTGTAGTAAGGAACAGGCTTGAAAGTCTGAAAGTGATTGAAATGAGGACCCGCCACGGCGAATGCTGCGGCGGGTCTGTTGTAAAGTGCTGTTGCTGGAAAATCATTTCAGCATTGGCCTCACTTCTTCAAAGTCTCCGTCATTCGGTGCGGGCTCAATACCAAGAATCCAGCACACCAGCGGATAAACGGAAACGTTCCTGAACTGAGGGACTCTTACGTTTTTCTTGAAATCCGGCCCTTCAGCTCTGAACACTGGCTGCATCTCCTTTTCCCACGGGAAGAATCCATGTGCACCTTTGTTCCTGCTGGCCACTTCAGTGACCTGCCATCCCAGGTCAGGAGCCACTACTATGTCACCTACGCGGTTGCTCGAACCGTAATTGAGTTCAGCGGGTATCTCCTCCTTTTTCCATACATGGACATGAGGGATGTCCTTCATGGCGTTGTAAATCGAATCCCTGTATTCGGGCTTGCTGAAGATGGATGTCGGTATGCCTGTTATTATATGGTCGTACCATTCAGGCTTTATGTAATCTGACGGTTTGACGACCCTTTCCGGACTGATCTCTGTCATTCCGTGGTCCGCGAGGACTATAAGGTCCACCTTGTTCTGGAGTCCTGTTCTCCTTATCCCCTCACGCAGCCGTCCGATCATGGCGTCAACCCTTGCCACCTG
>DBWN01000025.1 GCA_002308935.1 Bacteroidales bacterium UBA1237
AAGGCTGAGGCCCACATCAAGGCAGGTGCCAAGAGAGTTGTGATGAGCGCTCCTTCAAAGGATGATACTCCTATGTTTGTATGCGGTGTCAATACAGATACTTACGCTGGCCAGGACATCGTTTCCAACGCATCCTGCACCACCAACTGCCTTGCTCCTATCGTAAAGGTTCTCAACGACAACTGGGGAATTAAGGAAGGCCTTATGACCACTGTTCACTCTGCTACTGCAACCCAGAAGACCGTTGACGGCCCTTCAAAGAAGGACTGGAGAGGTGGACGTGGAATCCTCGAGAACATCATCCCTTCATCCACTGGCGCTGCCAAGGCTGTAGGTAAGGTTCTCCCTGAGCTCAACGGTAAGCTTACCGGTATGTCCCTCCGTGTTCCCACATCAGACGTTTCCTTCGTTGACCTCACCGTCGAGCTTGCAAAGCCCGCTTCTTACGCTGAGATCTGCGACGCTATGAAGGCCGCTTCTGAGGGTGAACTCAAGGGTGTTCTCGCTTACACCAACGAGGCAGTAGTTTCTACCGACTTCCGTAACAACCCCAACACCTCCATCTTCGACGAGAAGGCAGGTATCCAGCTCGATCCTACATTCGTTAAGGTCTGCGCTTGGTATGACAACGAGTGGGGTTATTCAAACAAGGTTCTTGAGATGGCAAAGGTCATCACCAAGTAATTTTGGTTGAACTCATGCGACTATGGGCCGGGTCCTCAGGGATCCGGCCTTTTTCGTTCTGGAAGTGATGTCCGGGATGGGGAAGAGAACTGCACTTAACGCATTACGTTCAAGTCCACGTTCCCTCTTATTCCGTGTACGACCCCGCTGTCAGTGAACTGCCAGATTATCCAGTCTTCAAGCAGAGGTTTCCTGACGCCGTAATGGGCTATCCATATGGGATAAGAAGAAAGTATCTCCTTCGACAGGTAGGATGAGGCGAAACTTTCGTACGTGTACACAATCGGCTTCACTCCGTAGTGCTCTTCCACTTCACGGAGCCATATAAGAAGGTCCCTGTTGAGTTCCTCCTTCGTGCAACCGGAGTGGATGGTCTCTATGTCAAGCACGGGAGGAAGGTCCTTGTATCTGAGCTCTCCCACCACCCTTATGAAATGCTTCGCCTGGGCGGAAGGGTCCTTGGTCGTCCTGTAGAAATGGTACGCCCCTCTCTGGAGATCCCTTTTCCCGGCTTCTTTCCAGTTGGATTTGAAATTACGGTCATTGAAAGTGACCCCTTCCGTCGCTTTCATGAACACGAAGGAAACGGGGAACATCTTCCTTGCTCCGTCCACCGAAGTCGTTGTCCTGCCCAGGATGTCCGTCATCACCATCAGTGAATCCCATTCTATCTTGGGGTCGTTATGGTGGGAGATGTCGATTCCATAAGTATATGTCCCTGGAGGCAGAGTGTCTCCGGTCTCCTCTCCGTCATGGATGTATCTTGGCCAAAGGAAAAATGCAGCGATGAGGCCCAATATCACCCAAACCAGCCATGTGGGTATTGATATGGTTATCCGGGAGTTTTTCCTTCTCTTTCTCGTAGAAGACTTTTTCTTTCCGGACGTGCTTCCGCTTTTCCTCCTTTTTGTTGATGAACTGCCGGTGGATGGCTTGCTTTGAGAGGTTGAAGATGAAGGCGCGGCTCCCTTGTCCCCATTCCCGGAGGTGGAGTATTTTTCAGCCCAGTAAGGGCTTATCGGTTTGGAGTTCTTGGGAGTTGTCGCCATACAAGGACAAAATTACTAAAAAATAGGGAAGTGCGGAAAACCTCCCTTTCCTCCTTTGCTTATGCTGCTTTGAAACAGAAGGAGGAGAATTCCGCTGAATCCCGGAATCCTCCTCCTGAAGCGTTTGTGCTCCTGTCCTTTCCCCGAAAAGGGAGACTATTCTTTAGTAGCCGAAGACCTTCGCGGTCTGGCGCATCTTCTCTATTATCTTCACTCCGAAAGGACAGCGTGTCTCGCATGCTCCGCATTCGATGCAGTCGGAGGCATGGGCGGAGAGCACCTTGTAGTGGTCTTTCACTGAAGAAGGGACTTCCTCCTGCATTTGGGCAAGATCTGAGAGCTTGTTCACCATAGCTATGTCGATCGTCGCAGTGCAGGGTTTGCAGTGTCCGCAGTATGTGCACTGGTCCCCGTAACTGTGGGCGGGAGCGTTGGCGAGCACCGTACCGAAGTCCTTCTCCTGCTCGGTCGCACTTTCGTAAGCTATGGCGTCAAGTACCTGTTGTTCGTTCGCGAAACCTCCGAGTACGGAGGCTACGGCAGGACGGGTGAGAGCATAGTGAATGCACTGTACCGGAGTGAGCGCCACCCCGAAAGGTGAACTCTTGCTGTCGAAGAGCCGTCCTCCTGCGAAAGCCTTCATGACGGTTATGCCGACATCGTTCTTCTCGCAGATCTGATAAAGTTCGGAACGGATGGGATCGATGCCTCCATGGACTGAATCGAACTTACCTTCGAATACACTGGCATCCGCGGGAAGCATGTCGTAGGCGGGATTGAGGGAGAACAGTATCATCTCCACGAAACCGCTTTC
>DBWN01000156.1:0-2144 GCA_002308935.1 Bacteroidales bacterium UBA1237
ATTATGGTCGAAGAACCTTACCGGCACCACAGGCACCCTTGCTTTCAGTATGAACTTCACTATGGCCTCCTGCCACTCCCGGTCACGGATTTTCCTCTCTTTAAGAGAAAGGTCGGAGACCGCACCGGAGGGGAACAGTCCCAAAGGGTATCCTTCCCTCAAATGCTTGTAGGCTTTCCTTACTCCGGCGATGCTCTCGGGCGTGGGAGCGGAAACCGAATTCCCGTTCGGAGTGACGCATATGAATGCCTCATCCAGAGGATGCAACACTGAGAGGATCTTGTTCACCATCACCTTGTAATCAGGCCTCAGATGGCGTACAAGGTCCACAAGCACAAGACCGTCCACTCCGCCGTAAGGATGGTTGGAAACCGTTATGAACGGCCCTTGAGGAAGGTTTGAAAGGACATCAGTCCCTCCGACAAGATAATCAAGTCCCTGGCTTTTCAGGACATTGTAAGCGAACTCCGCACCCGAATACTGCTCATTTGCCGCATAAAGCCTGGAGATGGAAGGCAATACCGTAGCCCTCAGGACTCCAGCCAAGAACCTTCCCGTCCCCGTCGAAAAAAACGGAGACAGACTTTCCAGTTCTTCTTGGGGAAGCAGGGGCATCTTATCGGGCTGAATTATTGATCACGTTTTGGCAGAGGTTCTTCCTTCGCGTAAATCTTCGCGTCATGGAATATGCTGACGAAATACGCACCCAGAAGAGCTATCACTATGATGATTCCGGCGATATCGAGAACTCCAAGGTTCAGGTCCTTACCGAAGAGACGGATATGGGCGGAGAACTCACGAAGAGGCCTTATCAGCACGAACAGCGTATTCATGATGACAGCTATGATACGGAGTTCCGTAGGCCCCATCTTGGCGTATGTGAGTTTGAATTCACCCTTAAGATGTGCGCTGATGTAGACGTACACCGACAACATAAGATAGGCGGCGAGGATCATCATCGCTATATCGAAGTCCATGAGGGGCGAAAGTCCCATACCGATGAACATCAGAGTCTCGTTCACCACATCGACCGTATGGTCAATGAAAAAACCGTATTTTGGCCTTTGCTGATTGCGGACTCTGGCTATGGTCCCGTCCAGGGAATCCCCGAACCAGTTCAGCACGAATCCCAAAGATGCGAGCCACAGGAAATTGATGTTCTTCCCCGAAAGGGCGTATCCAAGGGCTATCACTACTGCCCCTATCGTACCTATGGAGGTCATCATGTCCGAGGACACCCAACGGGGCATCCTTTCCCCCATCCATACGAGAGCCTTCTTTTCGGCGGCGTTCAGCACTGAAGTCTGTATCCTTTGAGATTGTTTTACTGTTTCCTTCTTCTGTTCCATGACCAAAGCATTTGCATTCATCCGCCCTTGCGGCAGATCATGTCAAAGGTACTGATTCCGTTTGAAATATAGAACATGAGGAAAGCACCCTGAAGAAGTTTTGGGTATATTTGTGCTCAAGAATGATATCGAAATGGAAGGATCATCACCAAAAGGTACAGTCCTGCTTTCCGGAGGAAGTTCCGGAATTGGCGCAGCCGCATCAATGATGCTGGCAGAGAAAGGATTCAGAGTATACGCCCTTTCCAGAAGGGGAACGGCTCCGGAGCACCCTCTTATCGTACCTGCGAAAGCCGACATCAATGACGAAAGCGCCGTGAAGGAGGCTGTCGCCACCATCATACGTAAAGAAGGTAAGATAGACATCCTCGTGTGCAACGCCGGAAACGGCATAGCCGGAAGCATAGAAGACATACCTGTGCAGGATGCGAAAGGCCAGTTCGAGACTTGTTACTTCGGCGCTCTTCGCCTCATCCGCGAAGTCCTCCCCTTCATGAGGGAAAAAAGAAGCGGAAAGATAATAACCGTGGCATCGGTTGCGGCGGTAATACCTCTCCCCTTCCAAGCTCATTACAGCGCAGTCAAATCAGCCACCCTCAGCATGACGGAAGCCCTCTCCCTCGAAGTCAAACCGTTCGGGATACAATGCTCCTGCATACTTCCCGGAGACGCCAGGACAGGATTCACAGCGGCAAGAAAGACTTTCGGAAAAGAAGACGGGCCTTATTCGGAGAAGCTTAAAAGCAGCGTCTCGAAAATGGAGAAGGACGAGCAGCAAGGGATGTCCCCGGAGAG
>DBWN01000156.1:2296-4479 GCA_002308935.1 Bacteroidales bacterium UBA1237
AGGAACATGCAGAGAGGATAGACCTGCGTATAGGAAAGCGCCGCAGAGTCCCCGGGAATTGTATCTGTCGCATAGGTAAGGGCCATGGGGTTGGCCATGCTGCCGCAGAGCATTCCGGACGCCGTTCCGAAGCCAACTTTCATCGTCTTCATCGCCACTGCACCCATGATAAGGACAGGGACCAGCGTTATCACGAATCCCATCCCGATCCAAAGGGCGCCTTCAGGACGGAACACCGTCTCGAAGAATTGCGCTCCCGAATCCAGTCCCAGACAAGCCAGATAAAGAGACAGTCCAAGACGCCTAAGCATAAGATTGGCGCTCTCGGTGGTGTACGCCACCATGTGTATCCTGGGTCCGAAAGCCCCGATAAGTATTCCTGCGATTATCTGTCCGCCGGCGAGACCCACTTTCAAAGGAGCGCTCATCCCTGGAATGAAAAACGGGATCGAACCCAAAAGTAGTCCCACAAGTATTCCTATGGAAATGGATACGAGGTTAGGTTCGCGGAGCTCCCTGACTGTGTTTCCCAGAAGTTCGCCCACCTTCGTTATACCTTCCGAAGGACCTACGGTCACAAGCCTGTCGCCGGTCCTCAGAATGGTGTCGGGTTTAGCGAATATCATGACTCCGGAACGGGATACTCTAGTTATGTTCACCCCGAAGCGGTTCCTGAAGTCAAGAGATGCTATCGTGCGTCCGTTGACAGAAGGTCTTGTCACCAGAATCCAGTGTGAGACGATGTTCTTGTCCAAAGCGTTCCAGTCTATCCCGCTGCGGTTCCAGTCGGTCTCCTCCTTCTGTCCGAATATGAGGGTCATGTCGGCAGCCTCCTTCTGTGATGTGGTCACAAGCAGCCTGTCCCCTTCCTCCATGACAGTATCGGGACCCGGAATTACGACTTTCCCGTCCCTCCACAGTCTCGACACAACGAAATGGTCCTTTGTCATTGACACCACCTGACGGATGCTCTTGCCGAAGACCGCAGGGTTGGTGAGCAGATATGTGGCTATGAATGTAGTGTCCTCTTTCCCGGATGCAGCAGAACCAAGGTCAGAAGGCTTCAACGTGGAGCGGAGAATTATGATGGCGAGTATCACTCCGACAACACCCAAGGGATAAGTGACGGCGCATCCGAGAGCGGGAGCAGTAGTGTCTAGTCCCATCTGGGAGAGAGTCTGCTGCGCGGCGCCGAGGGCAGGCGTGTTGGTCGTGGCACCGCACAGGATGCCCACCATCTCGGGAAGAGTGACTCCCGGAATTAGGCTCATAAGGACCGCCATCACCGTACCGATGATGATCACCCCGAAGGAAAGCATGTTGAGAAGGAATCCCCCGCTGCGGAAGCTGTTGAAGAAACCAGGTCCCACCTGAAGGCCCAAAGCGTATACGAACAGAATTAGTCCGAAATCTTCGGCGAACTTCAGCATCGAAGGGTCTATGGTAAGTCCAAGGTGACCGGCGAGTATCCCCATGAAGAAGACGAATGTGACACCAAGGCTGATCCCGGCTATCTTCACGCGTCCAAGCGAAAGCCCGACGGCTATAATGAGCATCAGGAGCAGCACCGCCTGAAGGGAGGAGTGCGAGAAAAGCAGGGTATTTATCCAGTCCATCATCTTCTGCTGTCCGAAAAACGGCGCAAAGTTACAAAACTTTGCCCAACTCTCCTCCGGAGACTGACAATCTCCATGCTCCACGTGCGAGGAGGAACGCGGCAAGAAGGTATGTCAGCATGACAACGGGGCCCCTTCCCGGAAAGGTCTTTGACATGAAAGCCGCCATCGCGATAAGAAAATCCGACCCCGCGAAAAGCAGTCCCCCGGCAATGATTCCTGCCCAAGCCTTTTTGACTTGGGAATCACGGCCGCATTTAAGAAGAGCAGATATGCCTATAGCCGGATAAAGAAGAAGTGCGAGAGCGTATGCGAAAACGCAGTAGAGCATCACTCCCGGCGGGGACACGAAGAAGGTGAATGCCACAGCGAGAAGGACAGCTGCAGCCATAATGGCGTAATCAGCAAGCCCCATTTTCCCGGACTTCCTTACAAAATACCTCAAGAGGAATACATGTCCGACAAGGAAAGCACCGAGACCACCCAGGAAGAATCCCTCCCCTCTCATCTCAAGAAGGATGTCTCCAAGACAATAGAACGCCAACGAGAGGATAACCGCACGAAGGG
>DBWN01000114.1 GCA_002308935.1 Bacteroidales bacterium UBA1237
CCGTATTACAAGGCATATTATAAGGACTTCCATCCGAACGGCAAGATAAAATCAGAGGGCTTCACCGTATGGGATAAAGACGATGACATGCTTGTGGATTACTGGGACTGCGGTGAATGGAAGTACTATGATGAGGAGGGTAACGTGAAAATCGTTGATTATGCCGAAGGTGTCCACTAGTTCGTTATTACAATAATGGCTTACTATTGAATGGATTGAATAGAAGAGACTTCGGTATGATGCTGGCGACGGCAGTCTTGAACTGCCAGTTGACACTCTTTTGACCCGCATTGCGCTTTTACTCAAGGCAAACGTTCAAAGATTCGGACAGGGACAGCAGGATTGATCTTCTCTTCGTATTGACGGAAGGGGCGTTCCGGAATGAACAGTGATACCTTGGCTTTATACGAAATCAGGAGGCGAACCTTATTGCTTTGGTTCACCTCCTGATAAGATTTTAAAAGCCTTTTGTCTAGAACGGCAGATCGTCGCCGAAGTCTTCAGCGGGTTCTCCCGCGGGGGTATAAGCGGGTGCGAATCCGGCAGGAACGTCATTGGCGGGTTCAGAGGAGGGCTGCTGGACAGGTGCCGCCTGCGCCTCATTGGGGTAAGCGATTTTCCAAGCCCTGAGATCAGTGTAGTACTTCCCATTGAATTCACGGCTGTTGATGTTGAAGGAGACTTTTATTTCATCCCCTTCAGCGAATTTCGCCAGATCATTCACCTTGTCCATGCCCCAAACATTGAAGCATGCGGTGGACGGGAAGTTCCCTTCCTGGTATTCGACCAGGAATTCCTGCTTTGACCATTCTCCTCTAGCAGACCTCCCGTTCTGAACGGGAAGTTTCTTTAGGAGCCTGCCTTGTAATTCCAGATTAGCCATTTCCTGAATTATTCTTCTGTTTCAGGAGCGGGCTCAACGAAAGGCTTTACTTCCTTGAGTTCGACGTCGAATACGAGAACCTCGTTGGGGCCGATAGCGCCGCTGCCCTGTGTACCGTATGCGAGATCAGCGGGGATGAAGAGTTTGATCTTGCCTCCCTCACCTACGAGCTGGAGACCTTCGGTCCATCCTGCGATGACGTTGGACAGAGGGAAGGTTATGGGAGCTGAACCTTCGGGTGTCTGGTCGAAGACAGTGCCGTCAAGGAGAGTACCCTTGTAAAGGACGGAGACGGTGTCACGGGGACCGGGAACCTTGGAAGTGTTGCCTGCTTCAATGATGGTGTACTGAAGTCCTGAAGGAGTCTCCTGTACGTCAGCGTTCTTTGCGTTATTGACAAGGAACAAGTCTCCTTTCTCTTTGTTGAGAGCCTGAGAATACTCGTTCCTCTTTGCGAGGAAAGCATTGATGAGGTCTCCCATGTCGTTGGGGTTGATCTTGAACTGGGCAAGCCAAGCTGAGTCACCGACTGTTCCTTCAGCGTTGATGAAAGCCTTCATACCTTTCACAACCTCTGTGAAGTTGAGTTCACCGAAGTCGTAACCCTTGACCATGCTGCCGAAGTTGATGCCAAGCAGATAGCTGACTGTATCAACGGCACCCTTTGAGGGCTCGAGAGCTTTTACACTGTTGGATACGGGACCGTTTGAACTGCCGGTACCGCAAGAAGCGATTGCGAGAGCTACGAGAGCTGCTGCGAAAATCTTGTTGAATTTCATGATTTATTGTTTTTTACTTGTCAATTCAAAAATTATCAAGCGGCGCTTTACTTTCGGCGCACATCCTGCAAATATCGGTATTTTTTTATAAAAAGTGGTAAATTACTTTATATATTGTTTTGCAACAGCTTGATTTACGGGTCAGTTTACCTTGCTGGGGCTGAAGAGATTGACACTCCGTGGCGCTTGTGGGATCTTTTCCATAAAAATCCTTATCTTCGCCGTGAAAACACATCACATGGACAAAGCACTGTATTTCGACAATCACAATCACACACAGTTTTCTTTCGACGGACAGAAAGCGGATCTGGAAAAGTCAGTCAGGATGGCTGCTCAATCCGGGTTGGGCGGAATCTGTTTCACTGACCATTGTGACCTTCATGTCCCGAAGATGAAGGAAAGGTATGAGCCGCCTACAGATGAAGAGTTTGACGTGGAAGGCCAGCAGAGAGAGATTGACAGGGTCAAGGCATTGTTCCTGGAGGATTGTTTCCCTAAAGTGTTCAAGGGCGTCGAAATCGGTGTGTACAAGGAAATGAGGGACAAGATTTCCGAGTATCTTGAGGCCAACACCTTTGACGAAGTCATCGCCTCTGTCCATTATCTTGAGGACACAGACCCTTATTGGGGAGAATACTATATCGGAAAGACTTACAAGGAAGCCTACGGCAAATATCTTGAGACCCTTTATTCTGAGATGGTCTGGCTCGGGGACAGGTTCGATATCATGGGACATTACGATTACATCACCAGATACGCCCCTTATCCTGAAGCGAGCATCCTGTATAAGGACTTTCCGGACCTTTTGGACCAGATGTTGAGGTTTTTGGCGGAAGAAGGCAAGGCCCTGGAAATCAATACAAAGACGTATCAGGAATACAAAGGAAGAAGACCCGTACTGGATCCGCATATCCTTAGAAGATATCTTGAACTGGGCGGAGAGTTCGTCAGCCTCGGCTCCGATTCCCATTCGCCGGAAGGTGTGGGGTTCGGCTTCGGGACCGCCGTTGAATATCTTAAGACTTACGGAATCAGGTACGCAGTCCATTATGAAGGAAGAGTACCTGTAGTGACCGGTCTATTATAATAAGACCGGTATGCGAAAAAGGGCCCAATTCGGAGCCCTTTCGACTTTCTGAAGCGTACATCAGTTAGCTACCTCTGAGAGGAATTTCACGCGGACAAGACGGATGTCCATCTCGTCATAATCCGCCCCGAGGTCCTTGATGGCTTCCTCAAGGGAATCTGACTGGGCTTCTTCCTTGAAATACTCGTAGATTTCCTCAACGTCTTCCTCGTCTATCATCTCCTCGATGTAATAGTTGAGGTTCAGTTTGGTCCCGAATTCGACGATGTTCTCGATTTCGGTCATGAGCTCCTCCATGTCGAGATTCTTGGCGGCGGCTATGTCTTCGAGATCCATCCTTCTGTCGATGCACTGAATGATGAAGATCTTGTTCTGCGACTTTGAGGCTATGGACTTCATCACGAAGTCTTCAGGACGGGTGATCTCATTTTCCTCAACGTATTTCCTTATAAGGTCCATGAACTCCTTGCCGTATTTGCGGGCCTTTCCTTCACCCACGCCTTGGCAATTCTTAAGTTCGTCGACCGTCATGGGGTACATGATGGACATGTCGTCCAATGAAGGGTCTCCGAATATGACCCATGGCTGAAGTTTCAGCTTCTTGGCCATATCCTTTCGCAGATCCTTGAGCATGGAGAGCAAGACTTCGTCACCACCTCCGCCTCCTCTGGTCGCGGCTCCCGGGGGCATTGAATCATCATCGTCCTCGTCATCCGTTCCTTCGGAGAAAACTCTGTCCTCAACGAGCATGACAGGGTAGGGTTTCACCATGAAATCCCTTCCCTTGTCGGTCACCCAGATAAGGCCATAACTCTCAATTTCCTTGTCCAGAAGATGGAGGATGATTCCTTGATGGATTACAGTGCACCAGAACTTCTGGCTATGGTCGGATCCTTTTCCGAACAGCGGCAGCTTGTCGTGTTTGTAGGATTTGATGAGAGCGTTGCTCTCTCCGGCGAGGATGGATGCCAGATGTTCTATCTTGAAATGCTCCGGCAGCGAATCCACAAGGCTGATGACCTTCATCATGTCCTTCTGTCCGTCGAACCTTGGTTTAGGACGTACGCAGTTGTCGCAGTTGCCGCAGTTCCCGGCAGGGTAGTCCTCTCCGAAGTAATCCAGCAGCAGCACTCTGCGGCATTGGCTGGATTCAGCATAGGCGACTGTTTCATTGAGGAGCTGTTTGCCTATTTCCTGCTCGGAAATGGGCTTCCCTTGCATGAACTTCTCCAGTTTCTGGATATCCTTGTAGCTGTAGTATGTGATGCAAAGGCCTTCCTTGCCGTCCCTTCCGGCTCTACCGGTCTCCTGGTAATAACCTTCTATGCTCTTGGGTATGTCATAGTGGATGACGAACCTCACATCGGGCTTGTCGATTCCCATGC
>DBWN01000036.1 GCA_002308935.1 Bacteroidales bacterium UBA1237
GAAGTTTTCCTCTTCATGCCGAGCAGGGCGAAGTTCTTCTATTATCCGATCTTCTTCAACTTCTTCGTCGCAGAGAACGAGATGACGGTAAAGGGAGCGGTGATGTTCTTCCTTATGGATTTCTTCCTTCTGCTGGTTCTTAGCGGTATTGTCCTCGCTATGATAAAGAGGGTGCGTTCACGCCTTTTCGGAATGAGAAGGACGACAAGACCCGCTTTCCTCGATACGATAGGTCTGTATTCCCTGTGGGCGATATTCCCGCTCAGGCTTCTTGCCGAGAGTTTCACAGCTGATATCAGTGGAGGAAGCTTCCTCACTCTTCCCACCAACTGGCTTTTCAGGCAGTTCCTCGGGAACAATCTCAATATGCTCCCCACCTGGTGGGCCTATTCCATAGCTTTGTGCGTTTTCATGTGTGTGCTTCCGTTCACAAGATACATGCACATTCCTGCTGAAATGATGCTCATCCCCATGAGGAACGCAGGACTCAGGATAAGGAACGCAAGACGCGGTTTCGCCAGAGTCGAGGTGTACTCCTGCCCTAACTGCGGAGTCTGTATCGACGCGTGCCCTATGAGCGTCAGGAAAGCGAACATCAAGGATGCGACAGTGTATCTGAACCGTCAGATAAGAAGGAACAACGAGAAGAGGATAGAGGAGATAAGCGACAAATGCCTTCTTTGCGGAAAGTGCTCGGTGGTATGTCAGGTAGGAGTCGAAGGCAACGTCATGAGAGTCGCTCAGCGTGCCACCAGGAAATACGCCATCAACCAGGATTACTCCTGCATTGATGTGGCTCCCTTCAAATCACAGGTCGCCGCTACTTCCGGCAATGTGCTGTATTTCGCGGGGTGCATGACTCAGCTCACACCCTCAATAAAGAAAGCGACGCTCTCCGTTCTTGATAAAGCCGGTGTGAAATACAAGCTTATGGATCCTGACGGAGGAGTATGCTGCGGGCGTCCGATGCTACTTGCAGGAAGGTTCGCCCAGGCGAAGGAGATGTTCAACCGCAATGTCGAGATCATTAAGGCCAGCGGTTGTGACACCCTTCTTCTTTCTTGCCCCATATGCTACAAGATGTTCAAGGACCATTACGAGCTGGGAAGCATCAGGATAGTCCATCATTCCGAATTCTTCTCTGAATTGATGGATGAAGGCAAGCTCCGGCCGAAGATCTCTTCAGATATCAAGTACGTCTTCCATGATCCTTGCGAACTTGGTAGGGGAGAGGGAATATACGAACAGCCAAGGACCGTCCTCCGTTCTGTCGGAACCCTGGTCGAGGCCAAGAAGAATCTTCAGGAGAGCATCTGCTGCGGAGGAAGCCTCGGCAGCCTTTCGTTGGGATTCGAGAAGAGGGAAGCGATAACCAGGAATTCCCTTGACAATCTCTGTGCGGAGAATCCCGACACCATAGTTACTGCATGTCCTCTTTGTCAGGCGACATTCGGCCGTTATTCCGATGTTCCGGTCAAAGATATAGCCCAGGTCCTGGATTCTTCATTGCCGGCATAGGAGGCAAAAATCGTCTCTGGGGACTTTGTAGTCTGATATTTTTACTTTCATTTTAGTCAAAAACAGCGTTTTCGTTGATAAAAAAAGCCGTTTCGTTGAACAATTCTTGTCGCATCTAAATATTTTTATTTACTTTGTTCCGCAATAGAAGTAGTTTCATATTGGTTAGTTATTAGTCAGTAGTATTAAAAGTTAGTAGTGTGAGCAGGGCCGCCGAGAGGGTGTCCCTGTTTTTTTTGTATGTCTGCTTTGAAAGTGCTGAAATGCCCCACCGGATTCCGGCAGGGCCATTTCTGCTAAATGTATGTTCTATTAGGATACTATTTCTTGAACGCGTTCAGAATGGAAGAGGGCGAGCCGTCAGAAGAGAAGGCTCCCATGTCATATGCATTCCATTCTTTCTCTCCCGGGACGTACTTGGAGACATCCTTGTAGATGGCGGGTTTCCAACCTCCGTACACTTCAGGTTCCCAATAGAACACTCCTGCGCATTCTTTGAGTGCCTTGGCCTTCTGCATGAAATCACTCATGCACGATGTCGCCTCAGACAGTTGTGAGACCTTTACTCCGACTTCACATATCATCACCTTGCAGGATTGCTTGGTGGCGAGAGTCTTGATGCTGGAGATAGCCTCATCATTGGCGTTTTTCCAACTCTTGTCCTTGATTCCCATAGGATAATGGGAAAGGCCTATCATGTCGAACTTGCCTCCCGCTTCCTTGAATTCCTTGAAGAACCATCCGTCATAGTCTCCGGCGTTGTATGCGTTGGCTATATGTACGACAACAATGGCGTCCGGGAATACGGATTTGACTGCGTCATATCCGGCGTTGCTCACAGTCACGTAGCTTTTGTATCTTGCGCTACCGCTTTTGTCCCAGTCAATCTTGCCGGTGTCCCAGATCATCCCATTGTTTGTCTCATTTCCGACTTGGACCCACTTTGGAGTGATCCCGTTGTCTTTAAGTGAGGAGAGTATTTCTTTAGTGTGATTCTTGACTTTCTCCGCAGTCTTGTCAAGGGACAGCCCTTTCCATGAAGAAGGAGTCAACTGTCTGCCGGGATCAGCGAAGAAGTCGCTGTAATGGAAGTCGATCATGATATCCATATCCTTGTCCTTGGCGCGCTTGGCTTTCGCTACGACATCGTCTTTTGCACACCATTTTCCGTCGGGGTCAACCCAGACACGCAACCTTATGGCGTTCATCCCCAATCCTGAAAGGATGGAGAAAAGATCTTCTTCTTTGCCGTTGGCGTTTTTGAACTTCTTTCCGTCGGACTCCATTTCAGTGACCCAGCTTACATCTGAACCCAGGGCGAAAGTGTTTTCTTCGGGTGTCGGTGTAGGAGTAGGGGTAGGTGTGGGAGTTGGAGTCGGCGTAGGTGTAGGTTCAGGTCCGGTCTTCTCACCGCCCCCGCAGGACACTGCGACCGAAAAAGCGACAAGCAGTGTGGACAGACCGGAAGTTATGCTGAATAGTTTTTTATTTCCTTCTCTCATTGTTTTTATATTATATGGTGAAGACAAAGATACTGTTTTACGGGCAAATTACGGGCCACAAAGGAGAAAAAGAAGCGATAACAGCAATTGAGGCGGACCTTTCGGCCCGCCTCAAGCGAATACTTTCGTAAAGTCCTTCTAGAGCTGAGGACCAGCCTTTACGAGGGCCTTACCGGCTTTGTTGGACTCGTACTTGTG
>DBWN01000221.1:0-212 GCA_002308935.1 Bacteroidales bacterium UBA1237
GCGATCATGCAATTCAAACTGTTTTCACCATACGAAGCGGCCGGAGACCAGCCTCAGGCCATAAAAGGGATATGCGACGCGCTCAAATCAGGCGTAGATGCTGTTACCCTTTTAGGCGTCACCGGGTCTGGAAAGACATTCACAATGGCCAGTGTCATTGAGAAACTCCAAAGGCCTGCTCTCATTCTCAGCCATAACAAGACCCTCGCCGC
>DBWN01000221.1:226-2631 GCA_002308935.1 Bacteroidales bacterium UBA1237
CCGGAAAATGCAGTAGAGTACTTCGTGTCATACTACGATTACTACCAGCCAGAAGCCTACATCCCGTCCACAGACACATATATAGAGAAGGACCTCAGCATCAACGACCAGATAGACAAGCTGCGCTTAAGTGCCGCCTCCGCTCTTATGTCAGGCAGAAGGGATGTTGTCGTAGTATCAAGCGTATCATGTCTTTACGGTATAGGTAACCCTGAAGACTTCCAGAGTCAGACGGTCACAGTAAGGATCGGCGAAAGACGTTCCTTGACACAGTTCCTTTATCAGCTTGTTGAAGCTCTCTACTCAAGGACAGAGACCGATTTCAGAAGAGGAACATTCAGAGTGAGAGGCGATACTGTGGATGTGTATCTTGGAGGAGCTGACGAGGCGGTAAGGATTGAGTTCTTCGGGGATGAAGTGGACTCTTTGTCCCTTATTGACCCCATAACCGGCGCAAGGATCGAATCTCTCACAGAAGTTCCTATCTATCCTGCAAACAATTTCGTGACGACAAAGGAAAGAGGGATGAAGGCCGTAAGCCAGATCCAGGACGATCTTGTCGAGCAGATGAAGTATTTCGAGGAGACCGACAGGCCGGCTCATGCCAAAAGGCTCAAACAGAGAGTGGAATACGACCTCGAGATGATAAAGGAAATGGGTTATTGCCCCGGCATCGAGAACTATTCCCGTTACCTTGACGGGAGATCTCCAGGGCAAAGGCCTTTCTGCATAATTGACTATTTCCCGAAGGATTTCATCCTGTTCATAGATGAAAGCCATGTAACTGTCCCACAAATAAGGGCGATGTACGGAGGAGACCATTCCCGCAAATCAGTCCTCATCGAATACGGGTTCAGACTTCCAGCTGCAGCGGACAACCGTCCTCTGACATTCGACGAATTCAATTCCATAACCGGACAGACAGTATACGTGAGCGCGACTCCGGCGGAATATGAACTCGAAAGGTCTGAAGGCCTGGTTATCGAACAGGTGGTCCGTCCTACCGGGTTGCTTGATCCTCCTATCGAGGTCAGGCCCACCAAAAACCAGGTGGATGACCTTCTTGAGGAAATAAGGAAAAGGGCCGAAGTGGACGAAAGGGTACTTGTCACCACCCTCACGAAGAGAATGGCTGAAGAACTGAACGATTACTTCATGAAGATGGGAGTGAGGTGCCGGTACATACATTCCGACGTTGACACTACTGAAAGAGTCGAGATAATTGAAGACTTCAAGAACGGGCTGTTCGACGTCCTTGTCGGAGTGAACTTGTTGAGGGAAGGTCTTGACATTCCGACTGTTTCACTTGTTGCGATACTGGATGCGGACAAGGAAGGATTCCTGCGTTCAGGAAGGTCTCTCACCCAGACAGCCGGAAGGGCCGCCAGAAATGTGAACGGACTTGTCATCATGTACGCCGACACGATCACAAAGTCGATGCAGGAAACAATCTACGAGACGGACCGCAGAAGGACCCGCCAGATAGAGTATAACGAGACTCATGGAATCACCCCTACTCAGATAGCGACCAAGCACAATGTGCTCATCGGTGAACTGGGCGGAGGAGACAAGAACCTGCAAAACGCCAGAGGCATTGCCGGAAGAGTCAGTGCCGCCAATTCCTATGATGATCCCACTTACATCCCCAGCCCGACGGACCTCGGAAAGGGCAAGATTACGGTTAGTTTCGGACACGATTCAAAGAGAGAAAGCAACTCCGCTTTCAAAGACGGCTATCTTCAGGCGGACCTCGCCGCAGTCCTCCAGGACCCTGTCATCCGCTCAATGACAAGAGAACAAGTGGAAGCATCAGTGGAAAACACAAAGAAAAAGATGCAGAAGGCTGCAGCGGATCTGGACTTCATGGCTGCTGCGAAGTACAGGGACGAGATGTGGGCGCTGCAGGAATATCTCAAGGTCTGGAAAGACTCTTAGCACAAAACCGTGCTATTGTTTTTGAAGAATCGAATCTGTATCTTTCGCAGAAGTTTTCCCATCAATGGGAGCTGACGACCACCAACAATCATCATTATGGATACTATTGACCAGTTGTTCCACCACTACGACGACATCGGGCGTGACCTCATACGACGGGCATATGACATGGCCGCCGAAGCCCTTTGTGACAAGACCAGGGACAACGGCCATCCGTTCATCGAGCATCCCACTAATGTAAGCCTTATCGTCTCTGACGAAATCGGTCTTCAGGCTGAATGCGTAGCGGCTGTGTATCTGCATGAAGCACAGAGGATGTCTTCCGGAAAGACGGTGGACATTTCAAGTTTTCCGAACGATGTGATAACCATGGTGGACAGTCTAGGGAAGATCGCCACCATCAAGCCGAAAGACACACAGCTTGAGGCCGAGAACTACAAGAAGCTCATAGTCCAGTACTCAAAAGACCC
>DBWN01000189.1 GCA_002308935.1 Bacteroidales bacterium UBA1237
GAAGCGTCGGGTATCATCGCACAACTTTCAGTGAGGGTTATGCCGAGCTCTTCAGAGCGGGGAAGAAGTGAGAGGATATCCCTTTTGATCGAGTGGTCCGGACAACTGGCGTACCCGGCCGCAGGTTTGCGTACTGCACAGCTCTTTCCCTTGGGCAACATCTTCTTGAGGCGGCCGTCAAGCCATTTTGAAGCGGTCTCTGCAAGAGTCACCCTGACGGACCTCTCCATCATGGAACCGTAATCGGTGGAGCAGGCTTCGCAGTTGCATCCCTTAGGATGTAAGGAGGAATGCTCCGAAGTGTAATTGACGCTGATTGCGAACATCCCGAAAGCTCCTTGGATTCCGGACTCCTTGTCGGGAACGAAGTCGGAGAGCGACTCCAGCCTTTGCCTCTTTTCGAGTCCTTTCTGGACCCTTTCCTGACGCAGCATGGGGAGAAGGGTCCCGTTCTCCAATACTATGTCATTTCCTTCCCTATGTGCGCCGGTGATAAGGGATGAAACCCTTACGCTGACTTCTTTCTTCCTGTTGAATCTTCTAAGTATGGCACGGCCTTCAGTGAACAGCTTCTGTTTTTCAGGGTCGTTCTTCATGCCTATGAGACCGTTCCCGTCCCTTATTCCCCAGACTGCGAAAAACAGCGGCCAGTCGAAACTGCTCATGAGTTCTCCGATGGGGATCTCATACGCCTCGAAATTTTCCGCGTTGATCCGGGCTGCAGGAATATAGCTGGAAGGGGAGTAACCGATGATAGTCTTGATTGTATGTGGAGAAGGAGTTATGCCTTGCTTACGGAGTTCGTACAGCTCGCGTATCTTCTGCTGTTCCTTATGTTCAGCCTTTTCGAATGCCTCCCTGTCCATAATGCACTTCTTGGCTTTGACAGCTCCTTCGGAAGCGTCGTGGCTGTAGAACACGTGGGGGTAGAGGGGAGCGAGCTTCACAGCAGTATGAAGGGCGGATGTGGTGGCTCCTCCGATGAAAAGGGGAATGTCCATTTCCCGGCGGGTCATCTCACGGCAGATTTCTTCCATCTGGAAGAGGGAGGGGGTGATAAGACCGCTGACGCCGATCATGTCGGCCTTCCTTGAGATGGCTTCATCAAGTATCCTTTCCTTGTCCACCATTACGCCGAGATCGACAACATCGAAGCCGTTGCAGGTGAGGACTATTCCGGTTATGTTCTTTCCGATATCGTGTACGTCACCTTTTACGGTAGCGTTGATTATAAGAGGTTTACAAGATCCGTTTTCCTCTTTATCGCCATTGTTCTCCTCTTTCATGTAAGGCTCCAGAATAGCGACTGCGTCCCTCATTATCTTGGCGGATTTGACGACCTGGGGAAGGAACATCTTTCCGTCTCCGAACAGTTCGCCGACTTTCTCCATACCCTTCATAAGAGGTCCTTCGATAACTTTGACGGCGCTTCCGGATGAACCCATGCATTCCATCACATCAGCCTCAAGAGTCTTGGCGGAACCCTTGACAAGGGCATCCATGAGACGCTCTTCCGGAGTCCTGGTGCTTTCTTCACTCTCGCTGGGTGAGGAACCTTCTGGGGAGGCCTTGGCCGCTTCTTTTGCGGCGAGTATCTCCTGGGCTTTGGCAATCAGCCTTTCGGTTGCCCCTTCGTCAGAGTCCATCACGACGTCTTCGACGCATTTGCGGAGTTCCGGCTCTATTTCATCATATACTTGGAGCATTCCGGGGTTCACTATACCCATGTCAAGACCGGCCTTGACTGCATGGTACAGGAATACCGAGTGCATGGCTTCCCTGACGGTGTTGTTGCCCCTGAAGGAGAAACTGAGGTTCGATATTCCTCCTGATGTCCTCGCCCCGGGAAGGTTGCTCTTTATCCACCTTACCGCTTCTATGAAGTCCACGGCGTACTTTGCGTGTTCAGCCATACCGGTGCCTATCGACAGGACGTTCACATCGAAGATGATGTCCTCGGGAGGTATGCCTATGCCGGTAAGAAGGTCATATGCTCTTTTGCATATGGCGATCTTCCTTTCATAGGTTGTTGCCTGTCCTTCCTCGTCGAAGGCCATTACGACCATCGCCGCTCCAAGCGAATGGATCTCTTTGGCGTGGGCTAGGAATACTTCCTCTCCTTCCTTCAAGGAAATGGAGTTCACTATGCATTTGCCCTGGGCGTTCTTCAGTCCTGAAAGAATGGTCTCCCAGTCTGAAGAGTCTATCATCAGGGCGGCTTTGGCTACCGCAGGATCATTCTGTATGTGACGGACGAACTTCTCCATCTGCAGGCGTGAATCCAGCATGGCGTCGTCCATGTTGATGTCGATGATCGAGGCTCCGTTCTCTATCTGGTCGGCCGCTATCTGGAGGGCCTGGTCGTATTCACCTGCGGCTATGAGCTTCGCGAACTTCCTGGAACCCGCTACGTTGGTCCTTTCACCAATGTTGCAGAAATTGCCGCTCACAAGGTCCACCTTCACGCTTTCGAGTCCGCTTACCCTCAAGGGCTTGTCTTCTTCTTTCCGGGGGAATTCCCTGGGAGAAACGTCGCTTATTGCTGTAGCCTCGGCGCAGATATGGTCAGGGGTTGTTCCGCAGCAGCCTCCTACTATATTGACGGATCCGTGTTCGGCCATCTTGATGATGCATGCCGCCATGTGGCTGGGCTTGTCATCGTATTCTCCCATTTCGTTGGGGAGGCCGGCGTTCGGATAGCAGCTTACTGGAAGGTCGCTGAAGGATGAAATCTCATCCACAAGCGGTATCATCTCCTTTGCACCAAGGGAACAGTTGATTCCGAAGGCGAGAAGAGGGTAGTGTGAGACCGAGTCATAGAAGGCTTCGAGCGTCTGTCCGGTGAGTGATCTTCCGCTAAGGTCATTGGCCGATACGGAAACCATCACAGGGAACCCTTGTGCTATTTTGCTTATGGCATAGAGGGCGGCCTTGGCGTTGAGGGCGTCGATGCAGGTCTCCAGAAGAATGAAGTCCACTCCGCCTTCTATTAAGGCCTTTGCCTGTTCGCCGAAGTAATCGGCCATCTGGTCGAAGCTGTAATGCCTGAAAGAAGGATCGGAGATGTCGGGAGCCAGAGAGAGGGACTTTGAGGTGGGTCCCATGCTTCCTGCGACGAACACTTTCCTTGCGAACCCTGTTCTCAAGAACTCCTCATTGGCCTTGTCGGCCGCTTTCCTGGCGATCTTGGCACCATGGAGGGCAAGAAGTGAAGCGTATTCCTCCAGACCGTATTCTGATTGGGATATACGGTTGGAACTGAATGTGTTTGTCGTGATTATGTCGGCCCCTGCGTCAATGTATTCGGAGTGGATTTCTTCGATGATGTCGGGCCGGGTCAGATTGAGGCAGTCGTTGTTCCCTTTAAGTTCCTTACTGCAACTGGCGAAAGGAGCGCCATTACGGAAGTCGTCCTCTGTGAGAGAACGCTTCTGGATCATGGTGCCCATGGCCCCGTCAAGGACCAGGATTCTTTTTTTCGCTATGGAAAGGATCTCCTTACGGAGATTCCCGTATCTTTCGGGGAAATCTTTGCTCTTGCCCATCTTTGTCTTGTCCGAATTGCAAATATAACCAAAATCTTCCTACTAGACCATAGTATGAAATGAGGCTGATGTCATGGGGCGTGTTTTTTGCAGCCGGCATTTATCGTTAACGGAATTCAATCATGGCAGACAATTATCTTGAGAAGCGCTTCGAGGAAGTGTTCGGTTCCGGACGCAAACCCTCGGGCCGTCATTTCCCGAAAAAGGACTACCAGTCCCTGGACACCCTTTTGCACAAGAACCGTTCACACAGAAGTTTCGACCCTGAAAGGGTCCCTTTGGAAGAAGAGCTCCGTAAGATAGTGGAAGTGAATACATTCATCCCTTCGGCGATGAACCAGCAGGCTCTGCGCTTCAGGACAGTGTCTGATCCGGTTGAGGCCGGTACTGTACTTTCCAATATCAAGATGGGAGGGGCTCTTCCCGAACTTCATCTTCCGGTCCCGGGAACGGAACCTCCGTCCTACATTATCGTCATGTCATCAAAAGATGAGAACAAGTTCGTCGATATCGACCTTGGAATATCCCTTCAGAGTATGGCGCTGCGTGCTGTGGACCTTGGATATAATGCCTTGATGGTATGCAGCTTCAACCCGGACAAACTGAAAGAAGACCTTCATCTCCCATACCGTCCCCTTGCTGTCCTTTGCATTGGCAAGGGCAAAGATTCCATTTTCCTTATGCCATGCGATGAAGGAGACTCCCTCCAATATTACCGTAAAGCGGGAGTACATTACGTACCTAAAATAAAGCTTGAGGACCTTTTGGTAT
>DBWN01000242.1 GCA_002308935.1 Bacteroidales bacterium UBA1237
GCGGAGTCCTCTTCTGCTTGTTTTTTCCTTTTCGGAATCCTCTTGGCGATTCCCATGGCTCCGGTTGGACATACCAGACGGCACAAATGGCATCCTACGCACTTTGCGCCATTGATTTTCGGTTGTCTGTCATCCCCGAAGGATATGGCCTGATGGCCACCGTCCTTGCAGGAGATGTAGCATCTTCCGCAGCCTATGCACTTTTCCCTGTCTATTGTGGGGAACACCATTGTGTCGCGGTCGACCGTCAAGGGACTCACGAAATTGCCGATGTCTGAGCCCACCATGTCGCTGATCTTGCTGATGCCGTTCTTTGCCATGTAGGTCTGGAGTCCCAGGGTCAGGTCATCAATGATCCTCTGGCCGTATTCCATTATGGACGTGCAGACCTGGACTGTCTGGCAGCCGAGCTTTATGAAGTCAAGCGCATCCGACCATGTGTAGATTCCACCTAGACCAGAGATGTTCAATTTCTCCTTGATAGGGTTGTCCGCCATTTCAAGGATGAACCTCAGCGCTATGGGCTTCACAGCGGCACCGGAATATCCGGAAACGATCTTCTTTTCGCCTACGATACCGCCGGGAGTGATTGACTTTATGGTATTTATTGCGGACAATCCGTCGGCTCCGCCGAATTTCGCGGCCATGGCGGCAGGTGTCATCGACGCCACATTGGGGGTCATCTTCGCTATCACTGGAATCTTCACTGAACGCTTGACGAAAGCTGTGTGATAGGAGACAAGTTCAGAGTTCTGTCCCACGTCGCTTCCCATTCCCGCGAGTCTCATCTGGGGGCAGGAGAAGTTGAGTTCGATCGCATCCACACCGGCATGCTCCGCCATTTGCGCAAGCTCGATCCACTGTTCGTCGGTCTGTCCCATGATAGAAGCCACTACAACCTTATTGGGGTAATTCTCCTTCAGCCTGTGGAGGATGTCGAAATCCACCTCTACAGGGTTCTCGGACAGTTGTTCCATGTTCCTGAATCCCGCGAAGCTTCCGTCAGCACGTTTCACGGCGTCGAAACGGGGTGACACTTCGTTTATCTCCTGGAGGCAGATCGTCTTGTAGAAGACACCGGCCCATCCCGCCTCAAAAGCGGAAGCGACCATGTCGTAGTTGGTACAAACCGCTGAAGAAGCCAGGAAGAAAGGATTCTCGCAAGGAATTCCGCAAAGTTGCGTCTCCAAAGAGGGAAGGGGGCCTTCATAAGGTTCGGGAACGGATTTCGCCAGTGCCCTCAAACGGACAGGCCAGTCATAGTGTATACAGGCTTTCTCCGCGGCTTTGAGTTCTTCCTCGGTGCATCCAGCGAACCATTTGCCGGCGTTGTCGATATTTTCAGATTTGATTGCCCGGACCGCTCTTGCGGGGTCTCCATTCTTGCAGACTGCGCTGCACGGGGGATTCTGGCACAAAAGGCAGCGTGCAGCTTCTTCACGGATGTTGATGGTGCTCATGTGGTAGAGTATTGGTCATAAGTCCAAAAATAGCAAAAAATCAGTTTCTGGATAATAAGTGGAGCGGAAAATGACGAAAAAAGGCCCGGACCAGATGGCCGGACCGATAAATCACTTTGAACTGGAAGAAGATTACCTCTTCTTGAAGAGTCCGCCGAGGATGCTGGCTGCAGCTCCGATAGCGGCAGCGTTGCCGAGGACGTTCTTTCCGCTTCCGCCTCCCTTGAGTGTGAGGATGATGTCATTGAAGTCTACGTCACCGTCGCCGTCCTGATCCCTGAACAGTCCGCCGAGTTTGCCCATGATGCCTGGAATCACTCCCAGAAGGGGAGCTGCGAGAGAACCGAGGTTCAACTTGGAAAGGACGTTGTTGTTGAACAGATTGCCTGCGAGAGCAGTGACGGGGCTCTGTGCGGCAGCGGTCCTGCCGGTGAACAGGTCAGTCAGCTGGGCTACACCTCCTGCCTTGGTAGCGGTCTGGGTGAGACTTCCGAGGATGGAGGAAGAAAGTCCGTTAAGAACAGTGTTCTTGACGTTTGCGGGGATGTTGAGGCCTCCTGTGGCGTTTGTCACCTGGCCGAGGATAATGTCACTGATTGATGCCATGTTTTAGTGTTTTATTAAAAGTGAACTATTTGTTTATAAAATGATTGTACATTCTTCGAAGTGACCCGTCTATGACTGCATAATCACCTTCTGATGCGGAATTCGAAGTGCCGTTGCTTATCATCACGAAGCCGAATTTCTTCTCGGGATCGAAGAACATCGCACTCCGAAGTCCGTATGCTCCTCCTGTATGTCCGACAAGGGGCACACCGGGGACATATCCTCCTTCATCGACCCACAGGGCGAGCCCGTAGTTCTCGTCGGAGGATCTTGGAGTCTGCATGTTCTTGGAGGAACTCTCGCTCATTATCTTTTCCCCGTTCTCGCCTGTCCCGTAGTTCATGTGCATTATCATGTACCTGGCGAGGTCAGGAGCGGATATCTTCATGCCTCCGGTAGGGGAGAAGACGGGGGTGTCGGTTCCTCTAGTGTAGTTTCTTATCCTTTCGCTCCTAGGAGCATAGGCTTCCACACTTTCGACCATTTCTCCATTCACGGAGCCGTTGTCCGGATCATTGGAGTAGAGTTTGGCGAAGCGTGACGTGTCCAAGGAATCCACGCAGTATCCTCCGTAAAG
>DBWN01000053.1:0-398 GCA_002308935.1 Bacteroidales bacterium UBA1237
GTGAGATACTTTCCGACCAGGGCGGGCAGATAGGCCGCCATGTCGTATCCGCGTCGTGAGAGGAATTCCTGCCTCATGGCAGGAGTCCAGTTCGAGTTACCTACCTCATAGCTGTCAATCAGTATACCGGAAGAGACATGTTTGCCGTTAGCCCTCAAATTCTCGAGAAGCTTGGGCATGACGAAGTCCCAATGAAACTTCAAGGCTTCGCGGCTGTACTTGTCAATCTCCAGACCTGCTCCGCTCTCAGCCCCTGCCTTTGTGAATCTGTCAACAGGGACATAACCTAAACGAAGAATGGTCCAATCGCCTTGAGGAGCGTCCCAGCTCAGATGCCCTTTTGTGTCCATGAATGAGCTGATATCAACAACTTTCGAAGGATCGATGGCGTATTTTGC
>DBWN01000053.1:441-3772 GCA_002308935.1 Bacteroidales bacterium UBA1237
CCGGCATTCATCTCATAATCTGCCCTTCTTAAGAAGTTGTCATTCATGGGAGCTGCTGAGAACTGGATACCCTGTACCGTAGCGTCTCTACCGAAAGAAAGGCGTGCATAACGGAAAGTCTTTGCGGGGAAAGAAGCGAATGAAAGGGATTCCCTGAGAAGAGAAATATCCTTTACCGGTGTCCAGCTCTTTCCATCATCAGAAACGCTGAGCGCAACAGCAGGACCTTTCGCTCCTGCGCCTCCGCCCATCCTCCTGGAATTGTCTTGCTGGAGATCCTGGGCAGTAAGGTCATTAAGCACAACACCGGTGAATGTCCTTGCTGTGACTGGCTGGGAAAAAGACAGAACTATGTCCCGAGAAACTCGGATTTCCTTTCCGCTGTTAAGAGAGATGTCTGCAGGCTCTACTGAAACGCCGTCAACCGTCGCTGCGGACAGATATTTCTCAATAATGGCATCATCTTCGGGTGAAGGATAGGCCAGCACAATCTCGTCCCAATAGCGGTCAAGGGTCTTGAGAGGCATGGGGAGGTCCATCTCGACTTTACCCCCACCCACAACATAGGCTGTCCTCCATGAAAGCTGCTTTCCTGCCTGTTCGGGAGTGATCCAGAATCCTCCAGAAGAACTCCATCCGGGACAGTTATGCATCGTGAACTCCATTCCAAGGCTATCCGCCGTCCGGATTGCGAAATTGGTCAGATCGAACCACTCATCGGAGGCATAATCAACCGGACCTCGTGGCATCTGGCCAACATTGAAACACTGGACTCCACCAACTCCGGCGGCCGCCATTGCTTCCAGGTCTGCCTTGATACCGGCTTTTGTGACATTACCGTTCATCCAATGCCACCAAGTGTGGGGCTTTGCTGATACCGGAGGGTTCACGAAATTGCTCTCCAGATCAGGCCCGCTCTGGCAACTTCCTATCAGAAGTCCAAGAGTCAGGATTGGGATAATCGCTTTTCTCATATGCGTTGTGTTTGTGTGTTTTTGCAAGGGGTATTCCTCCAATACAAAAATGGTCTTTCTCTATCACAACACAATGTCAATATCTTTGGATTATATAGCAGAATCTTCAAACCTTTTATAGAGACTGGTTAATCTGAGCCGGAGTAGCCATAGGAACTTGAATCGGGCGCCAACAATTACGCAAGCGTTCATTTTCCGTTCAATCCATTTCGCAAATAAGCCAATGATACTTATAAAGGGATTTGACAAGCCTGCGGAAGGATTCTACTTTGGCGTATCAAGGGAAATCCCATACCTTTGCATCTGTCAGTGCTTACCACAATATGTACGTTTTTAAGATAGTGCCGACTGATAATGACGATTGAAACAATATGATCAAGAAAGTTGCATATATACTGGCCACGTTGGCGGTTTTTTACGGATGTGATCCTTCCATTTCACCGGAAGAAACTTATAGCATTAGCGGTGAGATTATCGACCCGAATGCCAGCCTTGACCGTTTGCTTGCTGACATGCATGTGAGCGCTACGGACAATTCAACCGGAAAGATCTACGCTGGTCTTGTCGGTACAGAAGATGCGGTAACATGCCGGTATTCCTTGGATAACCTTCCCTCTGGAGATTATCTGCTACGGTTTTCCGGCTCATATTATGAACCTGCGGAGTATTCGCTGACCCTTCAAGGAAACAAGACAATGAATGTGACCTTGACACCGATTCCCCTATTCAGACTGGATGCAGAAGAGCTCTATTTCGCTCCTAGGGTGACTACTCGTACAATATCAGTGACGAATTTGACGAAAAAACCGGTTTCCCTGACACTGGCTCCTAGTGGCGTAGGATTCTTGGTGCAAAGAATCCTTGGTTGCGAAAAAATCGACGGACTCATTGAGTGGCGTTGCCAGCTCGATGCGGAAGAAACTAAAACCGTCACTGTCGAAATCAGACATGATGACGAGGAAAGTCTTCTGGAAGGTTCCCTGACCATCGGAATTGACGGAATGAAACTGTCCTCCATCCCATTGGTCATCGAAACAACAAGCCGGGATTTTTATGCCAATCTAGTGGGACGAGTCACCGACAACCAAGGCAATCCGCTAAAAGAAACCCCAATTTATTGCAATTGCACGGACTCGATCGTCTTGACAGATGAAGAAGGACGCTATAGCTTTGATGAACTTCCTTATGTGAGTCAGGTCCAAGTCATCGCCCTTTCCGAGTTCTATAATCGGAAAATGTCAGAGTCCAAAGAATATGTACGGGACGAAATCGTAATCGATCTCACTCTGGAGCCATGTCAGAATCACCTTATTCTTGACCGGAAGGAAATTGATTTCGGAACAGGCTCCGTTTCCCAATCCTCCGCTCCGGTTTCTTTTGAAATCAACTTGACTGCCGAAACAGACGTTCCTGTCATGTTCCGAGTAGAGACGAAGGTCCTAGGAGGAGATGTATACCCAGGTCTTAATTATACCGCAAACGGGATGATCGAGTCCTCTATGACTTTGAATTTCCAATTGGACCGCAGTGTCGCCAACGTGGGCGATTATCAATTCACAGCCATATTGACAACAGATTGTGCCGGCGTATATTTCATCCCCATCAGGTTCACGAATACTGAGTAGTCATACTGAGGAATCACCCGTAAAGCTCTGTCTGAGACGGCCAAAATGTAAGTACGATATATGGCATTCCGCAGAAAAGTCCGAGTAAACCATTCAAAGCATAGTCGCTCAACATCCGGAACTTCGGCCATCTTGGAAAAGATATGTATATTTGCTCCCGTAAGAAATAAAACTGACAAAGAATATGAAATAATTATTGTTTGCCCTTTCCCTTGGGCTCATTATGTTATGCGGTTGTTCACCGAAAGTACTTAACGGCAATACAGCCGAAAGCATTCCCGCAACTCATCCCGATTATGCTGTGATTTATTTCTACCGCCCGGGAAATTACGTGGCGACTCCATATGACGTTCACCTCAATGACAAGGTCGTCTACCGCTCGAAGAACAAAACGAAAACTTTAGTGAAAGTCACCGAACCCGGCACTTATGAAATCTGGGGAAAGACGGAAAGCAGGGAGTCCATAACCTTCAAAGTCGAACTAGGAAAGGATTATTACGTCAAGTCGTTCGTCCATTTCGGTGCCGCGATCTGGCGTCCTTCACTGGAAACTGTAGACCCGGAAGTGGGCAGAACTGAATGGCTGTCTATCAAATAGGATCATACTGCCATTGATAATAGTCCGAAGGTCTTCAGACTTTCCTGTTGAGATATTCCTCGACTGCATTTCAGTCGGGGAATTATTCGTTCCAGATTATAGGGTATGGCTCTTTGAAAAATCTTTGGATAAAC
>DBWN01000021.1:0-955 GCA_002308935.1 Bacteroidales bacterium UBA1237
GTGTCAGTGACTCCCACGACCGCGGGGTCTCTTGTCATGACGACCAAGGAAAGGGAATCCGTATATTCCACTCTACCCGCCAATGCAGTGACTTTCCTCAAAGAATCCGAAAGCTGGACATTGCCTCTCATGTCCACGTCCATGGTGTTCCTGTAGAAGTACAGGGAATCTGACCAGGCCTCCCTGCCGTCACCCATCGCATGCACATCGCGGTTGAAGAGGAATATCTCGTTCGCCCTGTCGTACCATCCGGCGTTTGCCGAAAGCATGTCATCGTCTTTCCATGCATCCGTCGCGTATCCGAAGATCGCCAAGTTAGTGTCCGTGTGATACTGAAGGCGGCTGGTCTTCACGAAGACCGAATCCGTGAACATGTTCACCTTCTCAGAAAAAGTGAAGGTCTTCACCTTTGAATCATAGGTTCCTGTCGTGCTTTCTATGACCTGTCCTTCAGCATCCCTCAAGGCGCCTCCGTAATTGAACACGGCGACACTGTCTCGAGTATTATAATCCAGATGGCGGGTCCTCAGGACATTATGGTCCTTGTCTTCCAACTGGACAAGATGGCCACGGAACTGGGCGAGATCCTCATTCACTATATAACGAAGGCTGTCCCCGGTGAGGACAGTCTCATTCTGCAGGATCTTCACATTGCCCAAGGCGTCTATGATCTCCGTATTGAGATACCAATAAGCGGTATCGCAGATCAAATAAGTGTTGTTGTGGAAAAACCTCGCTGGACCGATGACTTTCCTGTACTGGATTCCGTTCTCCTCAATCTGCCGAAGTGACTTCGCACTGAGCAGGCTGACAAGGGAGTCAACCTGCCCGGAATTCTCCTGGGCAGACACTCTCTGGCAGAAAAGCACAGCCAGAACAACAGTCAGCAGCAGGGAAAATCTTTTCACCGGAACTATTTACCTGAATTTTGGGCGACCTCTTTCCAGCCTTCACG
>DBWN01000021.1:1060-1377 GCA_002308935.1 Bacteroidales bacterium UBA1237
ATCTGGTCTACCTTGACGATCTTATAGACAGTGTTACCGCTCCTGCCCTCGTTGTCAAGGGACTCGATCGGAGAAGAGATCTCACCCTCAGTGAGGTCTTTGATCGCATTGTAGTCCTGAGGTTTGAGCTCATCTATCTCGAAATAGGATGAACCGGTATTGGGATCGGCCATCTGTCCGCCGTTGGTCCTTGTTGCCGGGTCCTGAGAATAGAACCTTGCCGCAAGTTCGAATGAAACAGCACCGTTGAGTATCTCGGTACGAAGGGAATCAAGGGTCTTGAAAGCCTTATCCCTGTCCTCTGAAGTATACTCGGG
>DBWN01000021.1:1415-3379 GCA_002308935.1 Bacteroidales bacterium UBA1237
CCCGGCTTGAGAGACATAGCGGCATCGGAGAACACGGGCCAGAAAATGGACTTGGGCGCCATTCCAAGCTCTCCTCCCCTTCTTGCGCTTCCGGGATCCTCAGAATAGATTCTGGCGAGGGTGGCGAACCTTTCCCCGTTCACGATCCTCTCACGTAGTCCGAGAAGTTTTTCACGGACGGCAAGATTGGCGGCTTCGCGGTCAGGATATACACATATCTGGCTGAGACGGTACTTGATAGGCACGACAGGAAGATCCTCCGGATCCATTTCTTCCATGTACTTCTTTACGTCATAAGGTGTAAGGTCGGGGATGGATGATGCAATGTCGTTCTGCTCCTGCTGAGTGAGGGACTGCTCCTCCAACTGGGACTTCCATTCCTGACGGAGCTTGTAAATCGGCTTGCCGAAGTACTCTTCAACCTGCTCGTCACCTCCCAGAGCCTGACGGAACTGATCCATCCTTTGGGTCAACATACTGGACACCTGATCCTGGTTGACTGTAAGGGAGTCGATTCTGGATTGCATCAGGAACAGTTTTGCTTCGAGAAGAGACTCCAATATCTCACATCTCAATGATGCATCAGATGCCATACCGTTGGCCTTCCTGTAAAGGAGCTCGTTTTCGATCTGGCTGATCGAAATCATCTCATTGCCCACTACGGCGACAGTCTTGTCTATAAGTCCGGCGGGATAGTCCTGCGCCATCGCAGCGCCGCTCAAACATGCGGCAGCTATCATCGCCAAAAATATTTTCTTCATATCTGGTATTTCCTCTATTCTACTGTTTCGGAACTAATATATCTCAAAATTCTCCTGTTTCTTCGCCTTGTCCAGCAAGTCCTGTTCCAAATCCGACAGGAGGGCTTGCTTTCTCGTGCTGAGTATGATGTCCCTTATCCTTGAGTCATAATACTCCACGGGTCCGGTCTCACCTTCCTTCATCATCTGGGCGACATAAGCCAAAGACAGATTGCCCTTCCCGTCATCCACCTCGATGAAGCCGTTCTTCATGGAAGAAAGAAGCTGTATATAGTCAACTCCAAACTCCCTTGAAAGTGTCACAACATCTATCCAAGCGTTCCCGTAGTCCGTATATTTCATCGCGGCGGAATACGCTATGCTGTCAGCTTCGTTAAGTTCCTCGGGGTCTTCAGACGCCATCTTCTTCCTTAAAACAGATAGCGAAGGGCTGTCCTTGGATATGCTGAGGAACCTCGCTTTGACGATGGGAAGCTGCAGAACGAAGTTCTCCTTGTGGCTGTCATAATAACGCTCAATCTGGGAGGAGGTTATAGCGGTGTCAAGCCTCTGGTTGACGAAGTTCTGCTCGTACCTGTACTTGAGAAGCGAACGTCGGTAGTCCTCCAGTTCCGTGGACACATCCTTCTCCGCTTTGGTCAGTTCCGCCTCTGCCACATCAAGGAAAAGAAGGTCAGAAGCCCATGTGTTGATATACTGAAGGGCAAGACGGGTGCTGTCTTCAGCGGATATCCCGTTGGGTATATACGCATTCAGTTCTGATGAGTAGAGCTTATGTTTGCCGACCCTGGCCACGACTTCACCGTCATGTATGATGGACTGGACCCTGTCACAAGACAGAACCCAAACCAACAACGACAACGTCAAGAATATGGAAGCGGACCTTTTCATCGCTTAACAATGACGTATGCCCTACTCGGCAAGTATCGGGCCAGACTATCTTGAATAGTTAGGAGCTTCCTTGGTGATGGTCACATCATGAGGGTGGCTCTCAAGCAGACCGGCGTTCGTGATGCGTACGAACTT
Organism: Bacteroidales bacterium UBA1237; assembly: GCA_002308935.1. Classification (GTDB taxonomy): domain Bacteria; phylum Bacteroidota; class Bacteroidia; order Bacteroidales; family UBA932; genus Cryptobacteroides. The sequence continues at coordinate 3,203 of DBWN01000021.1, forward strand.
GGCGTTACGGAGCTGCTCGACATTGTGGGCGCCGACATAACCCATACCAGCCCTAAGTCCTCCGACGAGCTGATATACGACTTCTGAGACAGTGCCCTTGAAAGGAACCTGGGAAACGATTCCCTCGGGAACGAGCTTCTTGATGTCATCTTCCATATCCTGGAAATAACGGTCCTT
>DBWN01000164.1:0-2452 GCA_002308935.1 Bacteroidales bacterium UBA1237
GCATTCAAGACTACTTCTTCACTTGACGGCGAGACGGCGGATGATGCCCTTGGGTTCGTATACAAGAATTGGGTCTATGCTATGATAGAGCATTTCGACGCATACGGATGGGACGTAGTCAACGAGACATTCACGGAGAACGGGCAGTTCCGCAGCAAGTCCAACACGACTGATGACAAGAGCTTTATCTGGGGAACTTATTTCGGAGGGCAGAAGAACTTTGTTGACAAGGCTTTCGCATACGCCAAGGATGCACTTTCCCTCTACGGCAAGACCGCTGATCTGTATATCAACGACTACAATCTTGAGACTTCGCCCTCAAAGAGGAAAGCATTATGCGATTATGCCGCTTCGAATCCCGATATAACAGGAGTCGGTTCCCAGATGCATCTTGACATGAAGACGCCTGATCTTCAGAACAAGATAGTCCAGATGCTGAAGGACATGGTGGCTACAGGAAAGAAGGTAAGGATCTCCGAGCTTGACATAAAGTGCACCGGTCTGGACGCCCAGGCTGAACTCTACAAGTTCATCTTCGAACAGTACATTGAACTCGTCCCTGATGCTCAGAAGGGAGGCATCACCATGTGGGGCATCAATGACAAGGATTCATGGGTAGGGGAGAACAATCATCCTCTGCTGTGGATGGGCAGCGGCTATACCAGGAAACCTGCGTGTGAAGCTCTGTACGTGTACCTTTGCAAACTCAACGGGATAGATCCATACAAGAACTAGAACCACAATTAGTGTATATAACGGGTTAATTACATTCCGGGGACGCTTCTTTTTTCAGAATGCGTCCCCGGTTCTTTTTCCTCAGATTTCAAGAGTCGGACAGTTCCCGCCGATAGTGAAAGCGCTTCCGCAGTCAAGACAGTGGATGTCTTCCCTAAGGGAGATGTCTCCTCCTGAATGCCTTGTATGACCGAAGACCTGGACTGTTTCCGGCAGGGAAGAATCCTTGGAGAGGAACTCCATGAGATCCGCCCAAACCATGCTCCCGTAGAGTTCCCATCCTCCTCTACGGTATGATATGTCACTGAGGGCTTTTATGAACCCGGGTTCGAACATCATGGAATTGAATGTATCCGCATTCACTTTCTCCGGTTCGGGAAAAAGGTCGGGATGCATCCTTAGCCATTGGAGATTCACCCCGGCGTGGGAGAAGAGTATCCTTTTCCCGTCATGAGTGCATTCATCGGCCATTTTGAAAAGATCGAGATCCTCCATAAGGGTCTTACTTATCTTCGGTGCCTCGAAGATGTTTTTCCTGCTTCCTTCCAGTTCATCGAAAAGATAGTGCAGGTCATGGTTCCCGAGCAGGAGCGTGATGTTTTCGGGGTGCTTCTTTTTGAGGGCTATGATGTCCTTAAGACCCTGGAAAGCGTCAGACCAGAAGACACAATCGTCAGAATAAGGGTCAAGGTAGTCCCCGAGGAAGATGATCCTTTCTTCCTCGTTTCCCTTGATGGCGTATCTCCAGAAATCCCTTCCGTGCACATCCGGTATGACGATGATTCTTTCCATGAGCTTTTTGTTCAATGCAAAAATACTGAAATAGCCTGCAGCTTCCCAAATCTTTGTCAGAAACCTATCGGCTTCCTCACAGGGCGTTCACCCATGTTCTCTTCATCGCAGAACTTTTTTATCTCCATGAATGAGGGCTCTGCGCAGTCAATGATGCTGCGGATTGTCTTTTTCCTGGAGACGTTCTCTATCTGTCCTCCGCTGAAGTCATAATCATTCGCAAGCTGGATGGCTTCTTTGTCCGACAGCTCTCCCATCATGGCTTTCCAGATGGAGACCTTGGCTTCGAGCGAAGGCTTGTTGAACCTGACTTTGTAGAGAAAGCGCCTCTCGAAGGCCTTGTCCAGGTTGGCGGTCAGATTGGTGGTGGCGATGAGAATACCGTCGAGGTCTTCCATTTCCTGGAGGATGATGTTCTGGATTGAGTTCTCCATCTTGTCGACCGCCCTTTCCGCTCCGCTCTGCCTTATGCCGAAGATGGCGTCAGCCTCATTGAAAAGAAGGATAGGGACAGTTCCTCCTGATTTGACGCAGGAGCGGTACTTGTTGAACACGTCCTTGATGTTCTTCTCGCTTTCTCCTACCCAGCAGCTCTTTATCTGGGACACGTCCACTATGAAGAGGTCACGTCCGCTCTCTCTTGCTATCTGGTAGACAGTCTCGGTCTTTCCTGTTCCGGGTCCACCGTAGAAGAGGCAGGTGAAGGCTGTCCTGAGGCCCTTTTCCTTCATCTTGTCCCTGATTGAATCGAACCTTTCCGGGCAGATGAGCTCTTTGAGACGGGCAACCTGGCTTCCCTCGTTCTTGTTGTAGAACATCTTCTTCGGGGTGATTTCGGAAGCGGGGATTTTTCTGGACGCTGAAACGACCGGAGCCGTTTTCTTCTTCACTCCTCCCAAATCGGAGAATATCTTGTCCTTGGCAT
>DBWN01000164.1:2535-4739 GCA_002308935.1 Bacteroidales bacterium UBA1237
ATGTCGTCATCTGTGAAATAATCATCCAGGTCGTGCCAACTGACCCTGTCGTCATCCTGGTAGTAGTATCTGTAGATGAGGCCGTAGTATGCGATCCTCTCAAGAAAGTGGACGCAAGTCAGATGCTCTTGGGCTGCTTTGGCTATTCCTGTGTCGGGATTGAGTTCCATAATTACGCCGATTTCATTCGAGGCTTCCATGGTCGTAATCTGGTCGTCTTCCCTGATGGAAAGGATTTTCCTTATCCTAGAAAGTATCGCGGCAGAATCCAGACCCTCGATGGGATCCGGCTTGACTGGATTGTTCTCCTTGAGCGAGGAGATGACTTCCTTTGGAATGATTACGTCACCGTCCTTGTCCATCCTTATGTATCCTTTTTTCTTCAGACTTTCCATTTCCTTATGGTAAGTGAGGAATTTCAGGTATTCAAGGCCAAGTTCTGTGGCGATGTCTTCGGATTCGATGCGATAGCGGGATGACTTCTGGATGATTGCTGTAAGTATCACTACCTGTTTGGAGCTTAAGCCCATCTGGTGTGACAGCGCTCTGATGTCAGCTGATGCCTTGTCCATCTTCTCCAAGGACATCTTCCCGTTGTCGTCGCGCATCTTTTCCGAAATGCTGCACATTCTTTCGATGATTGTCTTCATTTGCGGTTTTGTCTGTCTGTTATGCAAAGAAACTACAGCTTGCTGCCATATAGCGGCAGAGTTCAGTGCAGGACGGAAGCCTTCCGTCCGGCAGGGGAGAGAGGTAAAGTTTTCGTTAGCAGGAGTGGCGGCCCTTAGCGCGAAAGCTTCCTTATGGTGATGTCAGAAATGCGATGTTGATAGGGAAATGTGTGGTAATGTCAGGATCTCTTCATTTGTTTTGGGTTGCTTCTGCATCTTTATACTATATTTGCTGCGGTTTTTTGCAGCTGAAGTCTTCTTTTTGTCGGACCTTTTCCCAAAGTGTTCTTCAGGTCATGAAAGACAGGACTCTTACATTGGTTCTTCTTCATCTGGCGGTTTTCCTCGCCGGATGGACCGGCATATTCGGGAGAATGATCTCTCTGGGCGGATTTCCACTTGTTTGGATCAGGGTCCTTATCAGCGTACCCACGCTTCTGTTGGTAATGGCTGTATTGCGTCGTCTTCACAAGGTGCCGATGACGTCTGTCTGGCCGATAGCCGCCTGCGGAATCATCCTGGCCCTCCACTGGGTGGCGTTCTATGCGAGCATTCAGGCATCGAATGTATCTGTCGGGGTGGCATGCATCGCGACTTCATGTTTCTTTACGACAATCTTCAATCCTCTCATTAACCGGAAAAGGTTTTCGGCGGTTGAGGCATTGATCAGTTTCATAGCGATAGCGGGTGTCCTCCTTATTTTCAGCCTGGATGTACGCTACCGCCTCGGGATCGCTCTTGGACTGCTTTCAGCCGCCCTGTATTCTGTGTTTTCTATCCTTAACAAGAATATAGGCCGTTCAACAGGGGAGGACAGCGGCACGATGCTTCTTTATGAACTCATCGGAGGAGCCGTTTTCCTCTCAGTCGTGATGCCCATATACTCAAAGGTTTTCCCGACAGAGAGCATCGCTCCGGCAGGAAGTGATCTTATTTGGCTTATTGTTCTGGGGTCAGTCCTTACCGTGATACCTTTTTTCCTGCAGCTTCATGCCCTGAAGAGACTTTCCGCTTTTACGGTCAATCTTACGTATAATCTCGAACCGCTTTACAGCATCCTGTTCGCTGCAGTCATTTTCGGGGAAACCAGGGAGGTGGGCCCTTCATTCTGGGCCGGAATAACATTGATAGTGATCTCAGTCCTGATACAGACTTGGAGAGTCAGACGCTCTTCTGCTGAATAGGACCGGACATGTCGGGCCGACTGGGGGCAGATCAGATTACATGGCTCCTGAAGAATCCTTTTCCGCTTTTTTCAGGTAGAAATCCTGGATTTCACGAAGGAAAACTTCCCCATACTTGGAATAGGCGGTCTCGGAGATGCCCCACAATCCAACGAAATCTTCCTTGGTGGTTGGAGGATAGGTCGATATGCTTACAAGGGCATTGTCAAGGAGGACCCTGCTTTCAGGTATTTGGTCCCTTTCAGCGATTTCACTTCTTATCTTGGCGAGATGCTTCAGCAGTTCAAAGTCGGTTATCATCTCGCCTTCGTCATCCACGATCACATTGTACCTCTTTTTCCCGTGACTG
>DBWN01000196.1 GCA_002308935.1 Bacteroidales bacterium UBA1237
GTTCCGAGGGATTCCACTGTCGCCGGTTTGGCTGATTCTCTCGCCACCTTCAGGAACATGGCGGATTCTCTGGGGGCAGCATTCGGAGCTGATTCTACTATGACCGCGCTGTCTGATTCACTGATGGTGGAACCCGGAGATTCCACTAAGGTGGGATTCCTTTCAGCCATAGGGAAGGTGAAACTCTACAGGGAGGACCTCCAGGTAGTATGCGATTCTCTTGAATACACCGACCTTGACTCCCTTGTCAGGATGTACAAGGACCCCATTGTATGGAATGAAGGCAACCGCCAATACCGTTCCGACAGTCTTTTCGCAGTAATCCGGAACCAGTCTTTCGAGAAAGCCAGCCTCATGTCGAACGCCTTCGTCATAATTGAAGAGGCTCCGTCATGTTATGACCAGATCCGAGCCACGGAGATGCTGGCGTATTTCGATGAGAACAACAACCTGAGGCGTTTCGACGCCCTGGGTGAAGTGAACGCGGTTTTCTACCTTAAGGAAGACAGTACTTTCGCCACGGTGAACAAGAGCCAGGCGAAGATGTTATACGCCCTTTTCGCCAACGGTGAAATCGAGGAGGTGAGTTATTTCGACACTCCTAAGAGTGATGCTTATCCTTTGGCTCAGATGTCAAAGGACGACCGTGTCCTTAAGGGTTTCAACTGGGAACCTGATTTGCGGCCCAAAGGACCGGAGGATGTGACTTCGTATACTCTAAGGCCTTCGGAGAAGAATCAGTATGCCCGCCGTCCCAGAGCCACTTTCGACCAGACGAACCGCTTCTTCCCCGGCTATATGGATGAGGTATACAAGAAGATGGCGGAGCGCGAAAGAGCTGAACGGGAGAGAGCCTCGCGGCCTTCCGAGCCTGAAGAATCACCGGAAGATACCGCCCAAGAGCCTTCTGATTCCACTCTGGCCGGAACTCCGCTGATTCCGGAGCGTGATTCCACCATGCTCCAGCCTTCCGCGGACTCTTTGGCTCTGAGTGCTTCGTCGGATTCCACTGCTGTCGCCGACAGTCTGAAGGCTCAGGCCAAAGTACTCACCGAGAAAGAAATCAAGCAGGCGGAAAGAGAAGCTGCCAGGAATCTCCGTCGTGAACGCCAGGAGGCGAGGGTGGCTGCGAAAGAAGCCAGATGGGCTGTGAAAGACAGTCTTGACGCAGCCGCATTACAGGCCAAGCTCGACAAGAAAGCCGCGAAACTGCGTAAACGCAATCTCCGTGCTCTTGAACGTCAGAGGATACAGGATGAGGAGGATGCCGAGAAACTTGCCGGTTATGTGGAACGCTATGCAAAGAGGAAGCAGGCGAAAGAAGAAAGGGCAGCGGCGAAGGCGGCTGCCAAGGCAGCATCCAAAGCCGTGGAAACTCCTCCTGCTGAGCCTGTCGTTCCTGTATTGCCCCCTGATCCTGAGGTCGAAAAGGCAAGGAAGATGTACGACAGCCTGATGAATGCACTGCCCGACTCTCTGAAAGCGATGCTTGATTCAAGTGCATTCGCCCGCCCGGCGAACGTGGATCCCATCACGGTTCAAGAGGCTCTTCCCGACAATCCTCCCACACTTGAGAGGCAAAGGACCACCAGAATCCAGGAAGGCATCCTCAAGAAAGAAGCCGTCCTCAATGAGAAGAACCGTGAAGAAGAGGAAACAGAAGGACAACCATAAATACATTGACACAAGAAATCACGATCGATATGGAAAAGATTCTGGACAGATTTCTGAGGTACATCTCAGTTGACACGCAATCGAATGAAGAGTCGGAGACCCAGCCCAGCGCAATGAAGGAACTGGACCTCCTCAAAATGCTATGCGAAGAACTGAACGCATTGGGCATCAAGGCTGAATTGGATGAATGGGGCTATGTCATGGGAACCATCCCCTCCAATCTCGGGAAGGACGTTCCCAAGGTCGGCTTCATCGCTCATGTCGATACCGCCCCCGACGCATCAGGCAAGGACGTGAAGCCTCAGATCATCCCTGATTATGACGGAGGTGAGATCGCTCTTAAAGGAGTTGACGGCCTTTTCTTGAAGCCTTCGGAATTCCCCGAGATGAGGGACTACATCGGTCAGACACTTATCACTACTGACGGTACCACTCTTCTGGGTGCGGACGACAAGGCCGGAGTAGCCGAAATCATGGCTGCTGCTGAGTATATCATGACCCATCCCGAATTCAAGCATGGTGAAATCAAGATAGGATTCACTCCTGACGAGGAAATCGGACGTGGCGTTGTGAAGTTCGATGTCGCCAAGTTCGGCGCTGACTTCGCTTATACCATGGACGGCGGAGAGGTCGGAGAACTGGAATACGAGAACTTCAACGCTGCCTCAGCCAAGATCCACATCCAGGGAAGGAATGTCCATCCTGGATACGCCAAGGAAAAGATGAAAAACGCCATCCTTATCGGAATGGAGCTGAATTCACTTCTTCCGGCATCTCAGCGTCCGGAGCATACTGAAGGGTATGAAGGGTTCTTCCATATCATTTCTTTCAAGGGAAGTGTTGAAGAAGCTGACTTCGCTTACATCATCCGTGACCATGACACCGCCAAGTTCGAGCATAGGAAGAAGATGCTCCGGGAGGTTGTCAATTTCATCAATGTCAAGTATGGTGAAGGTACAGCGACTGCAGATATCAAGGACCAGTACTACAACATGAGGCTTCAGGTTGAACCGCATTACCATATAATCGAGAAGGCGGTGAAAGCTATGGAGATGGCAGGAGTGAAGGCCAAGATCCAGCCTATCCGCGGAGGAACCGATGGCGCTAATCTGAGCTTCAAGGGTCTCCCTTGCCCCAACATCTTCGCAGGAGGACTCAATTTCCACGGAAAGATGGAGTTCGTTCCTCTTGAGAGCATGGAGAAAGCTTCGCAGGTCATTCTGAACATCATCAGCCTTTTCGCAGAGTAGAAGTTTTTGATTCAAGCGCAAAATAATTGAGCCCGACCATCATCATTGGCCGGGCTCGGTTGGTTATAATAGTTGAATTTTATTGTTTGTTCAGTTTCTTTCTCAGGGCATCAATCATGATGTCCACCATGCTTTCGAATCCGACCTCGGGTTTCCAGCCCCATTCTGCCCTTGCGCAGGAGTCGTCCATCTTGTCTGGCCATGATTCTGCGATTGCCTGCCTCACGGGATCGATATCGTACCTCATCTTGAAATCAGGAATCCTTTGCTTGATCGCTGAGTAGATTATCTCGGGGTCGAAGCTCATTGAGGCGATATTGAAAGC
>DBWN01000184.1:0-1812 GCA_002308935.1 Bacteroidales bacterium UBA1237
TGATTCCGATGCGTTCGGGATCGACCATGTCGCATGTGGAGAGGAAGTCCACTGCAGCGAGGAAGTCTTCAGTATTGATGTCAGGGGAAGCCATCCTGCGGGGTTCTCCGCCGGACTCACCAGTGAAGGACGGGTCAAACGCTACTGCTATGAAACCCCTCTCAGCCATGTGCTGTGCATAGAGTCCGGAAGACTGCTCCTTCACTGCTCCGAAAGGACCGGAAACCGCGATAGCAGGGAATCTTCCTTCAGCATTTTTCGGGACGTACATGTCCGCGGCGAGTTCTATGCCGTAACGGTTATGGAAAGTGACTTTGCAGTGGTCGACCAGTTCTGACTTCGGGAAGGTCTTGTCCCATTCCTGTGTAAGGGTGAGTGTGCTCATTTCTTCTATTTTTGTATTGCAGCCCATAAGCATCATGGATGCTAGGGCGACGGGTATGATTCGTTTCATTTCCAATGTTTTTGCAAAGGTAGACACCATATCGGAGAGATTTTTACCGATTTTTGACGAATATCTACCAATATCGCAGAAATTTGGAAAAATTTCGGAAAATCCATACCTTTAACGGCGTTATGAAGACACTTCTGCAAGTTGCGACACCCAAGGAATACGCCGACTATCTCGGCGCTCCTGTTCTGCACCCCCTGGTGAACGTCATCCACTATGACGAAGTCGCCCCTATCCGCTCCAGCATGAACCGCTACGGAGTATACGGCCTTTTCATCCAAAAGAACTTCCCTAAGAACCTCACCTACGGAATGAAGATGTTCGATGCAGCCGACGGATCGATCATCGCCGTTGAGCCGGGGCAGATCGGAGGAAAGGAAGACAACGGGGAACCGCTCCACATAAGCGGTTGGGTCCTGATGTTCTCTCCTGAACTTCTGCACGGGACTGATCTTGAAGCGAAGATGAAGGACTATCAGTTCTTCTCATATTTCGCTACCGAGACCCTAAGGATGGAACCTTCCGAATGGGGAAGGATCATCCAGCTGCTCACCCAACTGAGACACGAGCTGCAAGAAAACCCCGACTCCCCTTCTCTCCGCAACATCATTATGGGATACATACGTCTGATCCTGGAATACTGCAACAGGATATATCTCCGCCAACTCTCCAAAGAAGACAAGAGCTCATCCGATATACTGAAGCGGTTCCATAACCTGTTAAGGGAATATTATCTTGAGAACCTTCAGCTTGACAAAGGTGTCCCTTCAGTCCAGTACTGCGCCGAGGAACTGGCGTATTCCCCCAGGTATCTTGGTGACGTGATCCACAAGGCTACCGGTGGTACAGCGATCGGGTACATCCATTCTTTTGTCATCGAACAGGGCAAAAACCTGCTGATGAGCGGCCACAACATAAGTGAAACCGCTCATCTGCTGGGATTTGATTTCCCGCATCATTTCACCCGCCTTTTCAAGAAGACAACGGGAATTACACCTTCAGAGTTCCTGGGGAAATGATCCGGTATTTCTGTTTATCCTTTATCAGTAACCGAGGCTTTTGAGCCACTGCTCGACTTTCGCCCTTCCGGTACGGACTTCGTGCCCGTAAATGGAGAAGCCGTCTTTCACTGTGGCCTTTGGCCATGCTTTCTTGACGTCTCTTACAGTGGAAGCGAGTCCGCTGCCTTCGTGTGTAGTGAAAGGAATGACGGTCTTGCCGGAAAGGTCATGGTCCTTGAAGAATGAGAACATCACCTGGGGATATGTTCCCCACCAGATGGGGCCGCCGATGAATATGACATCGTAAGGAGCCACATCCACATCGCCTTTGTATGCGGGCAGTTCACCTTTTTTCGCCTC
>DBWN01000184.1:1870-3490 GCA_002308935.1 Bacteroidales bacterium UBA1237
ACGATTTCAAACTGGTCGGCTCCGGTGATTTCGCAGATATAGTCGGCCACGATCTTGGTGTTGCCGACTTTGATGTTTCCGACAGAGTAGTTCTCTCCGGCGTGAGAGAAGAATATCACAAGTGCTTTGGATTCCATTGTTTTAGTGTTCTGACCAAAGGCCGCGGCGACGTAAATCTCCGCCAGCAGGACCGTAAGTATAGTTTTTACTGAAATTTTCATTTTCCCGAAATTAGTGAAATTAACCCAAAGTTCATAGTCTCCCATGCAGGCTTTGATCATCCGTTAAATGAAAAGGGTCATGCACATGACTCAAGCGAGTTCCGCCGCAATTAGCAATGATTCACGGCTTCTATGGCAGTTTATTCCCGGATATGTTCGTGCCGTGCCTTCTTGCTGAAGCACGGTATTCGGAGGGAGATACTCCTGTAGAGCGTTTGAAATACCTTCCGAAGAAGGACTGCGACGGGAAATTGAGATTGTAAGTTATCTGCTGGATTGTGTTGAGAGTTGAACTCAACTGGGCTTTCGCATCCAGGATCACATGGCCGTCGACAGTGGAGATGGTGCCGATGTAATACTTCGGAATGCCCACTTGGACATACTCAACCGCTTCTCCACGTGAATCTACGATCCGGCCCTTTACCTGGACATTTTCCTGCGCTTGGGCGAGGAACGGGATAAGCAATGCTGAAAGCAACAGTCTTAGTTTCATTTTGGTGATTTTGCGGAAGAACAAGGCAAACATGATACCGTTCTTTCATCATCACTGGAGGTTCATCTTCCGTTCGATTCTGTTCAAGATATCGAAAAACCTCCATGTCGCTATCGCCGGGCCCATGCGAAGAAGTCCGAATGTGCTCTGCTGAATGAGAGAGCGGTCAGGTTCTCACTTCACTCTTTTGAAATGACGGTAGTCTGTTCCCCAAGTACCTTTGGAGTATACGGTTCCTTCCTTCTGCCAGGACATCTCCTTGGATGTAAGCTTCACGAATTCATAGGAGACGTTGCTGAAGTCAGACATTTGAGGGTTGAGTGTTATGGTGTTTTTGTTGATAAGGTCGATTGCATACCTTCCACTTGTATCGTGAGACTCGCCGCTTAGGGCATCATAAACGTGAAGAGTGTAACCTCCCTTCCCGTCAAAGGTGTAAGTCACCGTTCCGTCCATAGCGAAGACAGAGGGATCATATGACTCTGTCCAGGTGCCCTCCAGATTGTCCTGGTCGATTTTCTCACAGCCGCACAATCCTGCTGCCGCAATAACTGCGCAAACCGCTTTTTTCAGAATGCTTGTCATCATACTTGCCTGTTTTCTCCATAAACCGCAAAAAAGACGAACCTTGCTTTGAGACAAAACTTTTTTCACGACTTGTCCGGATGGAAGGATTTTAGTAGCTTCGCTCCCACATTGCATAGAAATCCCGAAAACGCAGAAAATGATAGAAACCGGAAGACTGATGTTCCGCCCATGGAAGGAAACTGATGCTGAAGCGCTTTTCAAATACGCTTCCGACCCGGACGTCGGTCCGCGGGCCGGATGGCCGCCTCACCAGTCGGTCGAGGAAAGCCTCAATGTGATAAGGACATTTTTCGCGAACGACCACACCTGGGCGCTGGA
>DBWN01000184.1:3654-4282 GCA_002308935.1 Bacteroidales bacterium UBA1237
TGGAGCGACTTTTTCGTGGACAATCCTGCCTCAGGAAGGGTGATGGAAAAGTGCGGCTTCCGCGACACGGGGGAAATCAACTGGTGCAGCCATCTTTACCGGGGCGATGAACGCCCGGTCAAGATAATGCGGCTGGACTACGCCCTATGATTTTCTCCTTGACTTGAAAAGATAACGCGGGACTGATTGCTTGTAAGCCCTGTACTCTTCTCCGAAATCCGCTTCAAGACGCTTTTCCTCGAAAAGTACCTGCACGGAAAGCACGATTGCCTGTCCGACAAATACACAAATGGCAAGCCAGCTCTGAAGCCAAAGCAGCACACCGATATCATAAATGTAGATTCCCAAGAGCATGGGATTTCGGGAGAACCTGTATGGGCCCTCCGTCATAAGATGCTTCGTGCGCAGTTCGGCCTCGTGGTTGAAAGCGTCAAAAGGGTTTCCCTCCCCCACCTTCCTCATATGTATTATGGACCATATGCTCAGCGAGAGGCCACTTATCATCATTATGATTGACAGTGCCATCCATGGCATCGAAGGATAGAAAGAGATCGGACGCTCCGAAAACCACCACATGAGCATCGGGATTCCTACGACGAAAAAAAGGAACCCGAGAAGATATCCGATA
>DBWN01000009.1 GCA_002308935.1 Bacteroidales bacterium UBA1237
CCCTCCTATTCAGGAGACTCCGCTCCTACCGGCAACGTCGGTATCATGGACAACCGCGGATGGGAATTCGAACTCGGATGGAAGCACAACTTCAGGGATCTGTTCGTACAGTTGGGTGCAAACGCGACTTATCTGAAGAACGAACTCATCAAGCTCGGTAACGACACAGGATTCTCAAACTACGATTCACACAAGATCGGTACCCTCACCCGTGGTGAGAACGGATATCCTTTCCCGTTCTTCTACGGTTGGAAGACTGACGGAGTTTTCCAGAACTGGAACGAGGTCAACAGCTATGTCAACAAGGACGGTGGCCTCATTCAGCCTAAGGCACAGCCCGGAGATACCCGCTTCGTGGATATGGACGGCAACGGTCTTATCAATGACGATGACCGTACAATGATCGGCAAGGGTATGCCTGACTGGACATACGGATTCAACATCTACGCTTCTTGGAAAGGATTCGACCTTTCAGCGATCTTCCAGGGAGTCGCCGGAGTACAGGCAATGAACGTTATACGCCGTACCGACCTCTACTACATCAATCTTCCCAAGTACATGCTCAACTGCTGGACCGGTGAAGGCACTTCAAACCGTCTTCCCCGCTACACCCAGTCAGTGGACGAGAACGAGAACTGGCGTTCATCAGACCTTTGGGTCGAGGATGCGGCCTACTTCCGCCTCAAGAACGCACAGTTGGGATACACCCTTCCCCAGAACCTCACCAAGAAGATCATGATCAACTCGCTCAGGCTGTTCGTCTCAGGCACCAACCTGTTCACCCTCACCAAGTACAGCGGATTTGATCCCGAAACCTCTTCAGGCGGTACTTCACTCGGTATCGACCGTGGTGTCTATCCTCAGACACGTGTTTACTCCGTCGGTGTCAACGTAACCTTCTAATTCGACAATGCATATGAAAACAAAGATATTGACCATTGCGGCAGCAGTGCTGATGCTTTCCGCTTGCGGCGAGAAGTGGCTCGATGTCCCCTCCAAGAGTTCCGTTCTCGAGGCCGACTACTACAATTCGGATGAACGTCTGTTCACCGGCGTAGTCGCTGCTTACGACCCTCTCCAGTGGTTCGACTACTTCTACCAGTACAACTCCCTCAACATGGTATCCGACATCATGGCGGACGACGTGTTCTGCGGCGGATCCTCCGAGGGTGACCAGCCGGTCCTTGTGAAGACCCATTATTATTCACTCACCCCCAACGACGTGCCTAACCAGATCTGGACAATCGCATATTCCGGAATCAATCGCGCCAACATCGTCCTGGCCAAAGCTCCCGGCATCGACATGGACAATGCCGTGAAGAACAGGTATGTGGCAGAGTGTATGATTCTCAAGGCATATTATTGGAACGTGCTCTGGCACTTCTGGGGCAACGTGCCGTTCTATGATGAGAACCTCACGGCTGAGCAGAATTATTCCGCTGAGCAGATGAAGGCAGATGATGTCTACACCAATGTCATCAAGCTCGTCGAGGACGCTATCGCAATGAAGGCCCTCCCCATGAAGGCGGACAAGGGTCAGGAAGGACGCATTACACAGGCTATGGCCTACATGCTCTACACCGAGATGGTGATGTACCAAAACGACAACAGCAGATACCAGACCGCCCTGGGTTACATGAAGGAAATCATTTCAAGCGGCAAGTACTCCCTCGTGTCCGACTACGGAAAGATCTTCCTTGAGGAAGGTGAATGGAATTCCGAATCCATCTTCGAAATCAACTTCGAAAGTGAAGGCGGTGTCCACGATTGGAGCTGGGCAAACGGTACCGGAGGTGCTGTATACCCCGTTCTCATCGGTGTCCCCGGCGGAACCGACGTCTATCAGGACGGTTGGGGATTCGAGCCGGTAAGGGTTGAAGCATTCGACATGTTCGAAGAAGGCGACACCCGCCGTGATGCTACAATCTTCGACTTCCGCGACAAAATCAACTGGAGTACAGCACGTTGGCAGGCTACCGGTCTGTTCCTCAACAAGTATATCGCACGTAAGGGCGGCAACCACGGTTATGCTGCAGACCCTAACTGCAACTACGGAAACAACCAGAGGGTATACCGTTATTCCGAGACTCTTCTCAACGCAGCTGAACTCGCAGTCCGCCTCGGACAGAGCGGACAGGAATACCTCGATCAGGTACGCTCACGCGCAGGTGTTGAAACCATAGATTGCAACCTTGAGAACATCCTTCAGGAAAGGCGTCTCGAGTTCGTCGGAGAAGGAAAACGTTACTGGGACCTTGTCCGTACAGGCAATGCCGCCAAAGTTCTTACGGCAGCGAACCACGAGTGGAGGTCCAACAACTGGACCGAGTCCAAGAAATACTGGCCTATCCCCCAGAGCGAGATCGACCGCAGTATGACCCCTCTTACACAGAATCCATATTGATCTGACCCCATCAAACAGATTGAACAATGAAACATATATTTAGAACAATCGTCTCTCTTGGCGCAGCCGCCTTGCTTTTCGCTTGCTCTCCTGAGCAGATTGAGAAGCTTGATGAGACCAAACTGCCCCAGGCTTCAGAGCTTGACGTGAACGTGACGGTTGACCAGTCAACAAACTACGTCACTTTCACAATGAACAACTCCGGGGTCATGCCTATATGGATCTTCGACGCCACCGATCCCATCGATGACGCTTCAGGAGCCAAGGTCACCGGAAAGAAGTACGCTTATTCCACCAATGACCTCAAACTCCGTTTCCGCGATGCAGGAACTCATTCAGTCGAGGTCAAGGCCATGAACCGCAACGGTATCTCACAAGGATCCAAGACCATTGAATTCACTCTCAATGAGACTTACCGCGACCCGTTCGATCCTTCTCCTTACATCAAGGCCATTACCAACGGTTCTTCCCAGAGCTGGGTATGGAACTTCACCGAGGACAACCACTTCGGTTGCGGTCCTGTCGGTGACCCTCTCGGATGGTGGCAGTGCAAGGCCAACGAAAAGGAAGGCTTCCTGTATGACGATATCATGACGTTCGACTCAGAAGGCAATTACACATTCAATCCCGGAGACGGCTTCGCATACGCAAACACCGGTTCCGAGTACATGAGCGAATACAATGACGGCGCCGATTATCTTTTCCCCGCTGAGGAGAAGACCACCAAGTACTCATTCGAAAACGAGTGGAACAGCGCCGGAATCGAGGAAATCTACCTCGTTCTCGGAAGCGGCAGCATCATGTCCTACGTGCCTCACAAGAGCGCGGTCGAGAATCCCCGCTTCCAGGTCATGGAGACAAAGGCTTCTGCCATGAAGAAGAAGCTCCAGTTCATGTCAACTGTCTACACTCCTAACAACAAAGACGGCATCTCCTGGTACTATGAGTTCGTACCCGAAGGATCGGTCGTCGGCGACGCTGACCCTCTGTACGGATACGACAGCAAGATTTGGGTGCTTGACAACGACACCCAGGGTTACATGGGCTGCGGCGAGAGCCTCATCAACCCCACAGGATGGTGGTCAGCAGTTCCTCATGACAAAGACGGTTGGGGCGTCAAAGACGACGAACTCACCTTCTTCAAGGGCGGCAAGTATGTCTTCAATCCCGGTGAGGACGGTGTGGTGTATGTCAACTGGGAGTCCGGTTATCATCCTGAGCTCTATGTAGGCGACAAGGCCGACTACGACGCTCCTTGCGATGTCCAGGAATCCACTTACACTTTGGCCAGTGATACAGACGGAGAATATATCGAGCTCCCTGCCGGAGTCTTCTTCAGCTACGTTCCCAACAAGGCTGTCCTCTCTGAACCCACTCATCTTTACATCAAGGAACTCACTGATGAGCAGATGACTCTCATAGCCAAGTTCGAAGGCATATCATGGCAGCTGATCTTCCGTCCCAAGGACGGTCAGGGCGGTGATGACACTCCCGATGCAGACAACACTGACTACGACGTGAACGGCGACACCAACCTGTGGAAGAGCGCCACGATCACACCCGAAATGTGGTATTCCCCTTCCGACTGGAGCGGTGGACTGGAACCCGATTTCTCTATCACTGAGGGCAACGGTTTCCAGGTAACCATCCCCGAGGGTGTCGGTGGAAGTGAATGGATGGCACAGTCCAAACTCAAGAGCGGAATCGCTACCAGCAGCGAGAAAGAATACGACTTCGCAGTCACCCTCACCGCTGACCAGGACATGACCATCACGATCAAACTCACCAACGACCCCGAAGAGGAAAATGACGTCCATGCTTTCTTCTATGACGGAAGCGTACAGCTCGAGGCCGGAGAAAGCTTCACTTACCGCAAACACAACATCAAGCAGTCTGTAAGCGGAAACAATCTCATGCTTATCTTCGACCTTGGACGCAGCCCCATCGGTTCGTCCATCAAATGCACCGACATACTCTTCCAGGAACACAAAGAGAAGGGAGAGATGAGTTACGATGTGGATGGTGAACGCAACCTTTGGAAGAGCGCCTCGATCACTCCTGAACTCTGGTATTCCCCTAGTGACTGGAGCGGTGGACTGAACCCCGAGTACTCCTTGCTCGACAACAACGGAATCTCCGTTGTCATTCCCGAAGGCGTTGGCGGCAGTGAATGGATGGGACAGACAAAGCTCATCTCAAACATTGCCACTTCCCCCGACAAGGTATATGACTTCTGCGCGACTCTTCTTGCTGATGATGACATGACAATCACCATCAAACTCACATCCAACCCCGAGGGTGAAGGCGATCTCCACGCATTCTTCTACAACGGAAGCGTCGTTCTTGAAGCTGACACACCTTTCACCTTCAAGATGCCGGAAATCAAACAGAAAGAAGGCTCCGACAATCTTATGCTTATATTCGACCTCGGACGCAGCCCTATCGGTTCCTCATTCCAGGCGACCGGAATCTGCTTCCAGGAGCACAAATAGGCCATGAAAAGCGGAAGATGCATATTGACAGGATTGCTGCTGGGAGCGGCAGCAATCCTTTGCTCTTTCAGCTGCTCAGGAACCGGCGCTGAGCCCGAGAAACCGGTAGCGGTTTCATTCAGCGTATCGAACGAGAAATTCGACTTCGATTACAATGCCCAGACGGTAAACATCACTGTGAATTGCAATGCCGATTGGGGCGTTGCGATAGACGGGGGCCCAGACTGGGTAATCGTCAGTCCGAGCGGCGGAGTGAGCGGTTCCACAAACGTGAAGATAACTCTCAAAGAGAACAAGGGCACCGAACTGAGGAAGGCACCTCTCATCTTCAAGTCAGGAACCTTCAGAAAAGAGTACAC
The DNA here is from genome assembly GCA_002308935.1 of Bacteroidales bacterium UBA1237. Taxonomy (GTDB): domain Bacteria; phylum Bacteroidota; class Bacteroidia; order Bacteroidales; family UBA932; genus Cryptobacteroides. Next base: position 5,256 of record DBWN01000009.1, read on the forward strand.
CATCACTCAGGGGTTCAACGAGAATTCCGAGATAGTCGTCCCCGACGGATACAAGCTCGTCTGGCAGGACGAGTTCGATGAAGGGGATGTCCCTTCAAAAGACGAATGGTGGTACGAGACCGGAGACGGCGGCTGGGGAAACAACGAGATCCAGATGTACGTGGCGGGTTCCTACAACGGGACCAATCTGGCCACTGTATCCAAGGGCACGCTGAAGATCCAGACCAGGAAAATCGACGGCAAGGTCTACTCCATCCGAATGAATACCAAGAAGTACTGGACCTACGGATGGTTCGAGGCAAGGCTCAAGGTCTCAGACGTCGAAGGGTCCTGGCCCGCATTCTGGATGATGCCACAGAACTTCAAGACATGGCCCGGTGACGGGGAGATCGACATCATGGAGTACGCGATCTCCACCCAAGGCAAGAACAAAGTGTCTTCAAGCATCCACTGCGACGCCTTCAACTGGCCCGCCGGAACGCAGAAGACCCACGTGAAGACCATAACCAACGCGGCAGGCGACTTCCATACTTATGCTCTGGAATGGACGGCTGACCAGATGAAATTCTACATTGACGGTGAGGTACACCTCACTTTCAAGAACGACGGGCAGGGTTACTCTCACTGGCCTTTCAACCAGGACTTCTATCTCAAGCTGAACCAGGCTTGGGGCGGAAACATGGGAGGAAAGACCAACGACTCCGGCCTTCCCGCGACTTACGAAGTGGATTACGTGCGCGTATTCCAGAAGAAGTAAAGGCAATGCGAACAAAAACAATAGACATCCTTCTCAGCATCCTCGTGGGGGTAGCGGTCATCGGCTGCACCCCCAAGGATGAGACGGAGAAGAAGATCGACGAACTGCTCTCAAAAATGACCCTCCATGAGAAAGTGGGTCAGATGAACCAGCTTTCCGGAGGCTCATGGCTCACTGAGTCCGCGGCCAAGGGAGAGGTGGGTTCGATCCTGAACTGCGTCGATCCCGCTGAAATAAACGCCGTACAACGTGCTGCCGTGGAAGAGTCCAGGTTAGGGATACCCATTCTGGTGAGCCGTGACGTGATACACGGTTTCAGGACCATGTTCCCTCTGCCGATAGGCCTTGCCGCCACCTTTGATCCTGCCCTTGTGGAGCAAGGAGCGGCGATAGCCGCGAAGGAGGCAGTTTCCTCCGGAGTAAGGTGGACATTTTCCCCTATGCTCGACATCGCCAGGGATCCCCGCTGGGGAAGAGTCGCCGAAGGGTCAGGAGAAGACCCTTACCTTGACGCCGTCATGGGTGAAGCCATGGTGAAAGGATACCAGTCGAACGGGCTGGCCGCTTGCGTAAAGCATTTCGTGGGATACGGTGCCGCTGAAGGAGGAAGAGACTATAACTCCACCGGAATCACTGAAAGGTCCTTAAGGAATGTCTATTTCCCGGCATTCAAGAAAGCCATTGACGCGGGAGCCATGACGCTCATGACCTCCTTCAATGACAACGACGGCATACCTTCCACCGGAAACCGTTGGCTTCTCACTGACATCCTTAGGGATGAGTGGGGATTTTCAGGGATGGTCGTCACCGACTGGAACTCTTCAGGAGAGATGGTCGCGCACGGATTCGCGAAGGATCTCAAGGACGCCACCGACATTTCCATAAATGCAGGTGTCGACATGGACATGATGTCGTATGGTTTCATCAGTTTCGTCGAAGAACTTGTCAAGGAAGGCAAAATAAAGGAATCCAGAATCGATGAAGCTGTACGCAATATCTTGAGGCTGAAGTTCGACCTCGGACTTTTCGACAACCCTTACGTTGACGAGAACGGCGTCCAGGCATACAGTGCAGAAGCCCTCGCAGCAGCGGAAAAAGCCGCCACAGAGTCAGCAATCCTTCTCAAGAACGACGGCGTTCTCCCTCTCAAGAAAGGGAAGACCGTACTTGTTACCGGACCTTTGGCTGACGCCCCCTATGAACAACTGGGAACATGGGCGTTCGACGGAGAGAAAGACCATACGGTCACTCCCCTTTCCTCCCTCAGGGAGACTTTCAATGTGATCTATGAGCCCGGTCTGTCATTCAGCCGTGACGACTCATCCGCCGGCATTGCCAAAGCACGTGCCGCGGCTTCAAGGGCGGAAGCCGTTGTAGTTGTCGTCGGAGAAGAAGCGATCCTCTCAGGAGAAGCCCATTCACTGTCGGATCTCAATCTTCAGGGAGCTCAGAGCGAACTCATTTCAGCCATGAAGTCAACCGGCAAACCTGTCATCGTGGTTGTGATGGCGGGAAGGCCCCTCACCATAGAAAGGGATCTTGAGAGATGCGACGCGATGCTCTACTGCTTCCATCCAGGAACAATGGGAGGACCGGCCATCGCGAGACTCCTCTGCGGAGATGAAGTCCCTTCAGGGAAAACCCCCATGACCTTCCTCCATACGGCAGGAGAAGCGCCTTTCTATTACAACCATAACAATACGGGCCGTCCTAATACCGGTACTGAAACCCTGCTGAAGGACATTCCTATCGAAGCAGGACAGACTTCCCTCGGATGCGTCTCCTATTACCTTGACAGCGGCTATGGTCCACTGTTCCCTTTCGGATTCGGACTGAGCTACACCACTTTCGAATACAGGAACATATCCATAGACAAGACAAGGTACGGGAAGGATGATACCATAAAGGTGGAGTTCGACCTGCAGAA
>DBWN01000276.1:0-8472 GCA_002308935.1 Bacteroidales bacterium UBA1237
GAGATGCTGGCATCTCCTGTCAATGAACTGTTGGGAGCCAGAGTTTCCCCCGAGCTTGTCAAAGATCTCAAGCGGACGGTACTTGGTGTAGATGGAGTGCACGGAGTATACGACATCATTCTCCACAATTATGGTCCGGACGTGATGATCGGCTCATTGCATGTCAGTGTTCTGGACACTTTGTCCGCACATGATATCCACGGACTTACCCGTAAGCTTTCCAATCTGTTATTTGAAAAGTACGGTATCATCATGACCGTCGGCATATATGCACTTGCGACAGGGGAGAGCAGGTATGCCGAACTTCAGGCCAAAGTGATCAAGGCTCTTGCCGCCAATAAGGAGATTGTACAGGTACATGGTTTTTACTGTTCCGAAGAGGACCGTATGCTGTCTGTGGATGTGGTCCCGGATATATCGTGCCACGATGATGCGGCACTTACCCGCAAGCTCACCGAAGAGATTCAAGCGATGGTTCCCGGTATACAGGTGAGCATCGTCATAGACCACAATTACAGCGAGTGAGGCAAAGAGGACAGTATGGCAATCTCTTCTGATTGTTGATGAAGGGGCGCATGTTGTGCTCCTTTTTTCTTTTCTTGCCGACTCTTTTTATTGATTCTGTGAGTTCTTTCCAGGTTTAAGAATCATAAAGATGACTGCAGCGACGCAGATTGCGATTCCGCCGGCCATTTTGGCTGTCAAAGCCTCACCGAAAAGAATCGTCCCGATTAGGATGGCGGTCAGTGGCTCGAACACACCAAGGACCGCGGTTTTTGTAGGACCTATATAACGTGACGACATTGCCAGAGTGAGCATGGAGATCATCGTGGGTACGATAGCGAGCCCAATAAGATTTCCCCAGTCTGCGGATGTGTCGATTCCTTCCAACATGCTTCCGCCTTGAAAAGATCGGATGACAGCGAACAATAAGGTTCCGGTGACCAGGGAATAGAGAGTGATCGTATGCTCCGAAACCCGTCTTATTCGTTTGCTCCGGTTGATGATGACAAGATAGAAGGAATAGCAAAGGCCGGAGCCGATTGCGAGCAAAACACCGGGGATACGTATCTGGACATCGCCGGATGGAGCGGAAAGCAGAAGAATTCCTCCGAAAGTCGCAATGATCGAGAGCCAAGTCTGCCAACTGGGATAGATCCTGAGAATGACCATTATCAGTGCGACGAAAACCGGATAAAGGTAGATAAGTGTGGTGGCAAGTCCGGATGGTATGTACTTGTATGAGCAGAAGAGCGTTATGCTGCTGCCGGAAAAAAGAAGCCCCAGAAGCACCAGAAGTCCTATTTCGTGTACGCTGGTACGGAATGATTCTTTCCTCAGCACCATCCAGAAGGCAAGAAGGAGGGCTGCGAATAAATAACGGAAAAACAGCATCACCATTATCGGTACGTCGCTTTCTATCAGAGCCTTTCCGAAGAGGGGATTCGTACCGTATGAAACACCGGCCAAAATGCCGGCAATGTAGCCGACAAGACGCCTCTTTTCAATATGCATGTCCGTTTTCACTGTCTCTTTCGTATTCGGGGCGCGAAGTTACGTTTTTCTTTTGGAAGAGGAGACAGTGTCGGAGGACAATCGTATCACAGAGGGGCTACTTTTGGTGAATGATTCCGAGGTCTTGTCCCTTGATACGAAGGAAACCGGCCATCAGACCGGTTTCATAAATATGTTTCCCAAGTGAAGAGTGCTCGTTATTTGATGTAGGAAATTATGATATCAGCCAATTCTTCTTCGGTGTGCCCGTCTGCAACCAAAGCGATATCGTAGTTCCTTAAATCATATCTGCTTACACCTGCATAACGCTGAATGTAGTTCTCACGTGCCTCATTCACTCCTTTGATGACAGCGAGTGCGCTTTCTTCTGACAGATTCTGCTTCCTCATTATCCTGTCCACTCTGAAACGTAAGGATGCGCTGATGAAGACATTCAGTTTATTGGGGTGATCTCTGAGTGCGAAGAAGCCGGAGCGGCCGGCGATGACACAGGAACCTATTTCTGCGATTCCCTGCAGTATTTCCACCTCTGCCTTGTAAATGTCATCAGTCGTGACATTTATCCGGAATTCTTGCGAGAACTTCGGATCAACGCCCAATGCCTCGGCTGAGGGCATAGGTGATACACGACTGATGAAGTCGGCCAGCCAGTTCTTTTTCTGTCCTTTCAGATTCTCAATCGCGTTGGCACTTAAACCGAACTCCTTTTCAAGGGATTCGATCAGCTGTTTGTCGCAATAGCGCACGTTCAGTTTTTCAGCGAGAATGCTGCCTACGGTGTGGCCTCCTGAGCCAACTTCCCTGCTGATGGTAATGACAAAGGGTTCTAGTGTGTTCATGTTATCAAGAATAATGGTCTAAAGACAAAAATATAAAAACTATTTAAAATAAAGAAGCGGAAAACCTTTTCCTACATGTTGTATTCGCTTCCTCCGGTCAGGATCGGATAGATGCAGGAAGGGAAGCAAAGGCTCTGGTAAATGGTGAATTCACTTTGTGAAATCGCACCGATATTATCGATATATACCCTTTCCCTGGGAGTTTCACGGGTGATCGCAGGATAACTCTTGCCGGAATTGGTGGCGAGTCCAGGACCGAATACTATGAGTCCAGGGCGTATGCCCCAGTGCATCTCGTGGTTGGTGTACTCGGTTTCCCTGTCATGGGGATGGTGAACCCTTTCGCTTCCTACTCCCGTCATGAAGCATTTGCCAAGAGGATTGAGGCCCAGTACATAATCCATCAGTTGGCTTACGCCGTCAATGTATTTCTGCTCACCCGACAGTCTCCAATAAAGCAGCATCGGGTATGCGTACTGGCCTTGAGCGACATTGCTTCCCCACCATCTGAGATTCTCAGGAGTACCTACGGGGTATGCGTTTCCAGCCAGGAATCCGAGCTCCTTGTCAGCAGTGCGGTGGAGAGCCTCCTTGAAGATCTTGATGACTTCAGGGTCCGTTTCCCTGTCTTTCGCCATAAGGTAAGAACAGAAGTATGAAGGCAGCCAGGCGTAGTATGCGAATCCCTCAGTCCCCATGTTGAAGGTGTTCTCGAGTCCGTTCACATCCTCCGCGTGAGCTTTGATGTAGTCATGATAGACGGATTCTCCTGTCTTCAGGTACATCTCCACGTTGTAGTACATCTCGAATGTGGGGGATCTCCTTGATTCGCCGAGAGACTTCCTTGCAAGAGCTGAACGGTCCATGAGTTCTTTGGCGCGTTCCGGCTTGTAGGGCTCTATCAGGCGTGCCAGGTGGACGAACAGAGCGGATGCCCAAGCGGCGGTTATCGGGCTCAGGACTTCTGTTCCGAACAGGTGGTCCTCCCTGTCATATGTGGTGAAAGGGGAATATCCGGTGGTTTCGGTACCCCAAGGCATTTCGCCGGTTTCGGTCTGGACGTATTCCCAGAACATTGTACCCCATTCCGCTTCGTCAAGGATGTCAGGGATTCCGTTGCCTTTCCCTACGATGTTGAACTGCTCATCGAAGATGTCAGGAATGTTGAACTGGTCGTCCTTGAAATATTCCGGGAACATTTCGTATGTCGTCAGAAGGGAAGAGGAGACATCCATATGGTATGTGCGGCGGTCGGCATCACCCGCGTCATGATATCCTCCCCACGCCTTGATGGTGGGCTCTGTGCCTTCGACTTTGAGATTGGCTTCACCTATAGGGCCGTATGTCAGATACACGGTCTCATGACAAGGTTTGGTCCTTATGTCCCATTCCGCGTATGGCTTCACTACCGGAACACCGCATCTCTGATGATACAGGGCCCTGAAACTTGTCCATGCCACTTTCTTGGAGAACTCTCCTCCTACACCGAAAGGCCAGGATACTCCATATCCTTTGACTGATACGCGGTACGGTCCTCCTTCAGGTACTGATGAAAGGTCAATCCTGTAAACGAAGTCTCCGGAAGACTTGTCTTCTCCGATCTCCGTGAGAAAGCCTCCTGCCACTTTCCGGTTCTTCTTGTCAAGAATGGAGTATGCCGGAAGGTCTCCTTCTATCTTCCTTGAACCGCCGTCTCCTGTCCAGATGGCGAAGTTGGCGAAACGTACGTCCGAGAGTGCGCTGTATCCGACTTGATTTACCTTGATGGATTCGCAAAGAGTGGCATTGTCCTTGAAGCGGAAACGCTTTTTTCCGTACGGAGTCCGGAGCGTATAGCTCCTGTGGTTCTTCAGCCCGGGAACTTCTATGTAGACCCTATGCTCGCTGCCTTCGGCTTCTGTGACCCACTTGTTGAGAGCGATGGCTTCTTTCCGTCCGACTTTCCATTGTCCGGGATCGGAAATGTCGACCCCGTCAAGGTCCACCACATCTGAAGTGAAAAGTGCGATTACGATTTTGTCGGAAGCCGTGCGGACATCCTTAAGGACCAGACTGGGATCAGCTCCTCCTCCGTTCTCAGGATAAACTGGAGTCCTTGGACCGCTTTGGGACGTGCAGAGAAACCATACCCCTGCAATTGCCGCAATAGGTAAAATGTGCTTTGACATGATTGGCTGGTTTTATGGTATGCAGTACAAAAAGTGTTATCTGAATACAAATATATAAGATTTTGGTACATCGGCGGCTGCGCGTTTTATAAGAAATCTTCCATTCGCCTTAAGAAAGTGACCAATGCGATTGGAAAAGAACAACAGATCGAAAATCTTATCATGGGGCTAAAGGATTGACCAAGAAAAAAATTATATTTGTTACCATAAAACTGAAACCAAATGGGATTACGTAACTACCTTCTGATCGCAGTGCTTGCCTTCTTTGCTTGCACTCCAGCCTTTGCCGGTCACAAGAATTTCAAAGTGTCGGTGTATGTCAGGGCATACGAAGTTGAAAAGATGAAAGACACGCAGTGGCTGGAATCCACCTGGAAGACGATATCCAGTCAGCTCGACGTGGACAAGATTTACCTTGAGACCCACCGTGACCTTCTTCTGGTCGATGACGCGACTTTGGAGAAAGCCAAAAAATTCTTCGAGAAGCAGGGACTTGAAGTCGCCGGAGGAATCACTTACACCATCAATGAGTCGAACGACTTTGAGACCTTCAGTTATTCCGATCCTGAGGACCGTGCCATGGTCAAGAAGATCGCGGAACACACCGCGAAGCATTTCGATGAGTTCCTTCTGGATGACTTTTTCTTCACTTCCAGCAAGAAGGATGTCGAAATAGCCGCAAAGGGTGACAAGAGCTGGACTGAGTACCGCCTTCAGCTCATGAACGAAGCAGGACGCAATCTTGTAGTTGGTCCCGCCAAGGCTGTCAATCCCAAGGTCAAGGTCATTATCAAATATCCTAACTGGTACGATCATTTCCAGGGATTGGGATTCAATCTGGAGGATGGCCCCCAGATCTTCGACGGAGTGTGGACAGGAACTGAAACTCGTGACCCCGCTGGCAACCAGCATCTCCAGAACTACCTCAGTTATAATATCATGAGGTATTTTGAGAATATTTCCGGAGGAAGGAACGGAGGCGGTTGGGTCGATTCCGGCGGAATATACAACAGCATGGACCGTTACGCTGAGCAGCTTTTCCTCACGGCGATAGCCAAAGGAAGGGACGTGATGCTCTTCGCATACAATCAGCTTCTTGATGTCAAGCTCAATCCCATGTTCCGTGCCCCTTGGCAGGATCAGGGTACGAGCTGGAACTATGACCAGATGGCAGCTCCTTTCAAGAACGGGAAAGAGACAGTGGAGCCTACGACAATGGCCCGCATAGCTGATGTCGTTCTCCGTCAGGCGGATGAGCTCGTAGGAAAACTCGGAACCCCCATCGGTATCCAGTCATACAAGGTCTTCCACGCACCCGGAGAGGAGTTCCTTCAGAATTACCTCGGAATGATAGGTCTTCCTATGGACATGTATTCCTATTTCCCCAAGGGAAGGAAGACAGTCCTTCTGACCCAGCAGGCTGCCACCGATCCCGACCTTACGAAGAAGATAAGCGACCAGCTCATGTCCGGAGGAGACGTCTTCATAACCACCGGCCTCCTTAAGGCTGTCCCCGAGAAGATCGCTCCCATTTGCGAACTCCAGTGCGATGACCTCAAGGCTCTCGTAAACGACTTCGGCATGTACGGGAAGAGCGAAAAGGATATCCTCATCCCTCAGGTGAGGTATCTTACCAATGACAGCTGGGAGGTGGTAAGCGCAGGACGCCCTCTTACCGGAGGAGTCACCGGATGGCCTGTACTTCACAGGGCTCTTTATTCCAAGGGAACCATGTACGTCCTGACGATTCCTGATGATTTCGGTGACCTGTACTCTTATCCGGCAGGAGCCCTTAATGAGATCAGAAGAAGGATGAGTTCAGATATGGATCTTTATCTTGAAGGACCTTCCAAGATTGGACTGTTCATGTATGATAACAAGACCGTCATCGTGGAGAACTTCAATGACAATCCGGTGGACATCAAGCTTGTCGCCAAACCGGGGATGACCCGTCTGACTGATCTTGAGACCGGTGAGGTCATAGAGATCAAAGAGGAACAGCAGCCGATGTCTTTCTTCAGGCGTTCTGCTCCTATGCCCAAGGCGGCCATGACATTGAAGCCCCATTCTTACAAGGCATTCAAGTACGAATAGAAGAGATTTCTCATAAGGAAGGGCACTGCGCATCAGAATGTGCGGTGCTTTTCTTTTTTGAAGAGGCTTTTCTTGCCACTGTGAAGAGTTTTTGTTTACTTTGTCCCTATGAGACTCAACGACAGTTATACCCTGATGGAGTTCCGGGGGAACAATCTTCTCGTCAGGAAAGACGGGAAGAATGGGAGGGTTTCCCTTGAAAAAGGACTGCTGGTCAATGGCAGTTTCGCATTTCTGTGGAAGACCTTCACCGGGGTTGAGTTCTCAGAGCAGGATCTGAGTGCCGCATTGGCGTCAGAATATGACATTACTCAGGAAGAGGCCGTCTCTGCCGCTTCTGACATCGTTTCGTTATGGCGGGAAAATTCAATGATACAGGAATAACGGGGCATTTCCTCGCACTTCTGCGCAGCGGAATCCGGAATGAGAACATCTCTTCGTTCCCGGAACTGTCCGTAGAGGAGTGGAATGGGATCATTGCCTTGGCAAAGAAACATACCGTCCTGGGGATGGTATATCTCGGAGTGTCCCGCCTACCCGAATCATACCCGGTGCCTGAGGATATATCACTGTCCCTTATGATGGAATCCTCCCGTATCGAAGCCAGAAGCAGAAAGGTGCTTTCCGTCCTGAAGGAAGTTTTCTCCCTGCTCAAGGATAACGGACTTCATCCGATGGTATTGAAAGGACCTTCCGTAGCAAGATACTATTCCAGACCGGAACTGCGTCAGAGCGGAGATCTGGACCTTTATCTTCGTCCTTCCGAATTCGGTACCGCTATGTTCCTTCTGGGTGACCATGCGTCCGAACTCCCGGACGGAAGCATCCATTATGACAGGAAAGGAGTCGACATAGACATGCACAGGAAGTATTTCGACTTGCACGTGGGAGAAGGCTCTCTTCCGAGGGTCCCTTCCTCATATGCGGCACTTGTGCTTCTTTCTTCCCATATCCTGAAACATTGTATGGGGCCCGGAATAGGTCTAAGGCAGATATGTGACATGGCCGTTGCCTATGACCATTTCAGAGGAAAAGATCAGTCTGATGAGAACAGCATTGACCGTGACACTCTTGTAGAATACTATAAGAAAGCGGGAATCCTTGAATGGAACAGACTTCTTTCATCTCTTCTGAAGGATTATCTTGGCGGAGACGGATATCCCTTTGAAGGGCCTCTGCCGTCTTCAGCTTCGCTTATGAAGAGGATAATGGAGGGAGGAAACTTCGGGCATCATGACGCGGTCAGGGAAAAGACACTGCAATCGGGTTCCGTTGCCAGAAAGTTCCATACGCTGATACTCTACCTTAAGCGTATGCCTTTCTCTCTCAAATATGCTCCAAGGGAGTTCTTCCATGAGTTCGGGGAACTTGCTTTGGGGAATTTCAGAAGGAAAGAGATAGTCTGAGTTCAGTTCCACAACCGGTATGAAATAAAAAATGACCGCATTCCGGTGGGATGCAGCCTTGATTGCGTGTTGTGATCAGTGGACTTAGGCCTGCTGGTCAAGGACGGAGTATACGGAATGGTTGCTTATGAACTCGGGGACCATCTTCTTCATCTGGGCTACGGTCTCCATGCTGTCATAAGTCTGGGCGATATCGAAAAGCTTGTTGATTTCCTCCTTGACGTATTTGAAATCGTATTCACGGACGGAGGCTATCCTTATCTTCTCATGGAATGATTCTTTGGTGGTCTCCTTTTCGTTGAGGACCTCTTCGTAAAGCTTCTCTCCGTCCCTCAGGCCGGTATACTTTATTTCGATGTTCTGGGCTCCGCTGAGCTTTATCATTCTCTTGGCAAGTTCAGCGATCTTGACCGGTTTACCCATGTCGAACACGAAGATTTCACCTCCGTG
>DBWN01000276.1:8506-10400 GCA_002308935.1 Bacteroidales bacterium UBA1237
AGCATGAAGAAGCGGATGATGTTGGGGTCAGTCACAGTCACAGGACCGCCTTCCTTTATCTGCTTTTCGAAAATGGGAATCACGCTTCCGTTGCTTCCGAGGACATTGCCGAAACGTGTAGTGACAAATTGGGTGTTACCTTTGACAGTACCTTCCTCTTCAGCTTTGTTGAGGCTCTGGACATAGATTTCGCAGATCCTCTTGCTGCATCCCATGACGTTAGTGGGGTTCACCGCCTTGTCGGTGGAGACCATTACGAACTTCTTCACTCCGTATTTTACTGAAAGGTCGGCGATGATCTTCGTTCCGAGCACATTGTTGTGCACCGCTTCGCTGGGATTGTCTTCCATCATCGGGACGTGCTTGTAAGCCGCCGCATGGAATACGTAATCGGGACGGAAGGAAGAGAATATCATTTCCATCCTGTATTCATTGGTGATGCTCGTCACGACAGTCTCGGCTTTGATTTCAGGGTACTCCTTCGCCATCATGAGCCTCAGGTCATGCTGAGGAGTCTCAGCCTGGTCAATGAGCATCAGTTCAGCGGGGGAGAATTCCGCGATCTGGCTGACGATCTCGCTGCCGATCGAACCGGCTGAACCGGTAATCAGGATTTTCTTCCCTTTCAGCATCTCTCCTATGGAGGAAAGATCGACGTTTATCTGTTCTCTGGGCAGAAGGTCCGATATGCTGACTTCCTTCAGTCTTGAAGAAGCTTTCTCATTGGGGTCCCACTCCTGTGCTTCGGGCTCCATGAATATCTTTACCCCCGCATTGATGATGAGATCCTGGAGGTATTCGTCTTCACGGAACTTCTCAATTCTCTTCGGCGAGATGAGAACTGCTCCGATATTGTTGTTCACAAGGACTGACGTCAACTTGTTGTTGACCGGATACACCCTCTCTCCGAGAAGTCGGGAGTAAGAGAGTTTCTGGTCGTGTGAGATGAATCCTTTGAGGGTGAACTTCGCCGGTTTCTCGTCGCGGATGCTCTTGGCTATACCAACTCCGCCGCTCTGCGCCCCGTAGATAAGGACGTTCATGGCGTTGTCGGCCTTGTATCCCAGATCGTAGATGAGCTTCACGAAAATCCTCATCGCCCACATCATGAGTGTCGTAAGGGAAAAGATTATCAGAACCTCCACGAACTTCATGTGGTAGAAGACATCACTGAAGAGATCGGGGAATTTGCCGATGAAGAAATTGACGGCAAGGTATACAAAGCCGGAAATCGCATTCGCTATGGCTACTTTCTGCAGATCGACGAAAGACGAGTACCGGATGATCCCTGAGTAAGTGTGCAGTGCCACGAACCCGATGAAGCTTACAGCTATGTAAAGAAGCAGCGTATGGACAAGAGGACCGAAATTGGCGCTGACGCCTGCACCTCTATGGAAGAACCAGTATGATATGAAGCCGGAAATGAAAACAAAGATGCTATCCAGCAATAAAATGCACCAATAGGGAAGGGTGCGTTTGCTGAAGTACCAGTTTATTATAGCTTTGAATTTCTCAGCCATAGCTTCACTCGTTTACATACTGGTAGTGGGACTTGAATGCAAATATATCCAATAAAGTTCACTTATCCAAAAGCCCCATTGATGGGGCCACACGTTTCGGGAGAAAGAGGTTGGACATCCGCTCGGAAATGACTATCTTTCGCAAGATTTGTATTGCATTTAAGCTCAATGATATACATCAAAGTTCTCATGTCACTGCTTTTTCTCCTTCCTTTCCATTCTACCGGTGGGGGAGGCATGTACCAGTCTGGGAAGGTACTGGTATACAAAGGTTCTTCGCACTATTCCAGCGACATCGTATGCAATATATCTGAAGGGAAGGTATATTCAGGACGTTCCTCATATCGTTCAGATGTGCTTTTTACAATAAAAGG
>DBWN01000276.1:10448-10925 GCA_002308935.1 Bacteroidales bacterium UBA1237
ATAAGAGAAAACCGTGTATACAAAGGGAACTCCTCTTACAGCAGCGATGTGGTTGCGAACTTCCAAGACGATAAAGTCTACAAAGGACTTTCTTCCTACACTTCGAATGTGCTGGCGAATTTCCGGGACGGCAAGCTCTATCGCGGTAACTCTCATTACGGTTCAGACATCTTGGCGAACTTTTCCGGGGAATTGACTTTGGTGGAGGCCGTGGCGATATTATATTGTCTTGGGGTTTTCTGAAAGGAATCTCTTTTTTAAGTATATTTGCAGAATAGATGGCCCGCCCGGATTCGCATGCGGAGCCTTCCGTCAATTAAACAGTTAACCGATGAAAGGAATAGTGCTCGCAGGGGGAAGCGGAACAAGACTTTACCCCATCACCAAAGGAGTAAGCAAACAGCTCCTTCCCATCTACGACAAACCGATGATCTATTACCCTATTTCCGTTCTTATGCAAGCGGGAATAAGGGATAT
>DBWN01000276.1:10984-11969 GCA_002308935.1 Bacteroidales bacterium UBA1237
TATGCGGAACAGCCTTCTCCGGACGGTCTCGCCCAGGCTTTCATAATAGGTGAGGAGTTCATAGGAGACGATTGCGCTTGCCTTGTACTTGGAGACAACATCTTCCATGGAGCCGGATTCAATAACCTCCTAAGGGATGCTGTTGCGGATGCTGAGAACGAAGGCAAAGCCACAGTGTTCGGATATTGGGTGAGCGATCCTGAAAGGTATGGTGTCGCTGAATTCGATTCTGAAGGCAACTGCCTCAGCATTGAGGAGAAGCCCAAGGAGCCGAAATCCAACTATGCTGTCGTGGGCTTGTACTTCTACCCGAACAAGGTGGTGGATATAGCAAAGAAGATCAAGCCTTCAGCTAGAGGTGAGCTCGAAATAACCACGGTCAATCAGACATTCCTGTCTGAAGGATCTCTCAAGGTCAGGACTCTCGGTCGTGGATTCGCATGGCTGGATACCGGCACTCATGACTCCCTTGCGGAAGCTACTGCTTATATCGAGACGATCGAGAAGAGGCAGGGCCTCAAAGTCGCATGTCTGGAGGATATAGCTCTCAGGATGGGATGGATAACCCCCGACAAGATGAGGGAAGTCGCCAAGCCGATGCTCAAAAATCAGTACGGACAGTACCTGATGAGGATGGCTGATGAAGCCGAAAAGACCGGCAAACACAGTATCGTTGACCTTTGACAATACCCGATATGGAAGTCATACAAACTGGAATTCTTGGAGTGGTGATAATCGAACCTAGGGTGTTCAAAGACCCGAGAGGATATTTCTTCGAATCTTACTCGCAGCGAGAATTCGACCTGAAAGTGAGGCCTGTCGTATTTGTGCAGGACAACGAAAGCATGAGCACATACGGTGTAGTCCGTGGCCTTCATTTCCAGAAAGGCAGATTCTCCCAAAGCAAGCTCGTGAGGGTCGTTGAAGGGGAAGTGCTTGATGTCGCTGTGGACATAAGGAAGGGCTCTCCCACTTTCGGAAAGCA
>DBWN01000288.1:0-1477 GCA_002308935.1 Bacteroidales bacterium UBA1237
CCGATACCGACTTTGACAGCATCCACACCTGCCTCTGCAAGAGCCTTCGCAGCCTCGGCAGTAGCGATATTTCCGGCGACGATCTGGATTTCGCGGTTCTTGAAAGCCTCGCAAGTCTTTCTGATAACCCCAAGGACACCTTCAGAATGTCCGTGTGCGGTATCTATTACGACGGCGTCCGCTCCAGCGTTCATGAGCATTTCAATCCTCTCAAGAGTATCGGACTTCACACCCACAGCGGCTGCAACCAGCAGTCTTCCCTTTGAATCCTTTGATGCAATGGGGTTGTCCTTTATCTTCATGAGGTCCTTGTATGTGATAAGGCCCACGAGTTTGCCTTCATCATCCACGACAGGGAGTTTCTCCACCTTGCAGCGCATAAGGATCTCTGTAGCCTCGACCAAGGATGTTCCCTTTTTGGCTGTAATGATGTTTTCCTTTGTCATGACATCAACGATAGGGAGGTTCTTGTTCACTTGGAAGCGAAGGTCCCTGTTCGTGACTATTCCGATGAGATAACCCTTCTTGTCTGTGACAGGGATACCGCCGATATGATGTTTGGACATAAGGGCAAGAGCATCACCGACCGTAGATTCAGGGCTTATGGTGACCGGATCATAGATCATACCGTTCTCCGCCCTCTTCACTCTCCTTACCTGCTCGCACTGCTTCTCGATGACCATGTTCTTATGAATCACACCTATACCTCCTGCACGAGCCATCGCTATGGCAAGCTCAGCCTCGGTAACGGTGTCCATGGCCGCCGAAATGATCGGGGTTTTGATCTTGATGTCTCTGGTAAAATAAGTGGAAACGTCCACATTACGGGGTATGATGTCTGAATGTGCCGGAACAAGCAATACATCATCGAAGGTCAAACCTTCCGGAATCTCTGAAGTAAGGAAACGCTGCATATTGATCAAAGGTTTATAATTGGGCAAAGATAATGATTTTTAATGAAAGAGAGGGTCGGATCAGTTTTCAATGTGACATCAAAACATTTTTCCGGACAAAAAGAACCCCCAAAGACGGCAAAAGGCATGACATCCTTTTACAGGATGACATGCCAGTATGCGGAACCGGAGGCCCGGAACATGGGTTTCCGGAAAAGATTATTTGTGTGAGGAGACGATTTCGCTGAGCTTCTCGTAGAGTTCGCCGATCTGGTCGACCATCTCCATACGGAGAGAGTTGAAATAAACCGACTTCTTGCCTTCTACCTTTACGTTAGCCTTATCCTTGAGGTCATTGTACAGGTCAACGGCCTTCTCCATGATATCCGCTACCTCATCGGGAGCCTTGTCGGGATGAATCTGAAGGAAAAGGGTGCAATCGTCAATGAAATCACCCACAAAATAATCTACATCTTTCTTAAAGTCTCTGAGGTTCATAACTTTCTGTTTTAATTCGAAGACAAAGATAGTGATTATTTTTGAAATATCGGTTTCAAGGCGGCATCGATTCCGTCACCTCGCTT
>DBWN01000288.1:1532-8675 GCA_002308935.1 Bacteroidales bacterium UBA1237
TTCCTGGGCGAGGGTTGTTTCAGGATAAGGTCCTTGTTCTTGGCGTCGAAGGCGATTCATTGTCCGTCAATCTTGGCCTCTGCGCCGGGGATGCTGAATAGAACGCCCTTGTAGTAGCCCTTGTCAAGATTGACCGCTTATCCGCTTGAGATGCCGGTAGGACGGAAAGGCCGTTTCTTATCCCGTACTAGAAACAAATTGTTTAATACATATTGTTTAATACGATTTATTTCATTACCTTCGCAAAAAAGAATCATTTATGATGACCGACAATCCATTCATTATCAAAGGATATGCTGGAAAGGCTTATTTCTGCGACAGGAAAGAAGAGACGCATAAACTCGTCACCCGAGCTGTAGGCGGCAGTGATTCTGCCGTCATTTCCCCCAGGCGCCTGGGAAAGTCCGGCCTTGTTAGGCACGTCCTCCTGACAATAGATGAGGAGTATCCCGGGATCGAAACCCTCTATACAGATATCTATGCGACAAGTTCGTTGGGCGATCTTGTCGAGAATCTGTCCTCCTCCATATTGGCAAAATTCCCAGAGAAAACCCGTTTCGGGAAGCGTTTCATGGATTTTATGAAATCCATACGCCCCTATATGACTTTTGATCCCTTGTCAGGAATTCCGCAATTCCATCTGGATTTCGCCACACCTATGCAGAAAGAAGCCACGCTGAAAAGCATATTCGACTTGCTGGACGATGCCGGAACCCCGCTCGTTTTCGCCATCGACGAATTCCAGCAAATCACCGAATACCCGGAGAAGAACGTAGAGGCGCTCCTGCGCACATACACCCAGAATCTGCACAACATCCGTTTCATTTTCAGCGGCAGCAAGAGAAGGCTGATGACAGCCATGTTCAATAACGCCACGAGGCCCTTCTATGCCAGTGTGGAGTCGATGTCCCTGGACAAATTGGACCGGAAGGTATATTCAGAATTCATATTGTCGATGTTCAGGAAAGGGGATAGGACGATGGAGGTGGATGCGTTGGATTTTGTACTCGACTGGACTAGGATTCACACATATTACACACAAAGGGTCTGCCACAACCTTTTCGATACCGGAGAGAAACACCTGACCCTTGACATCGCCAAGAAAGTGTGCCAGGACATCCTCGACGGGGAAAATTACAATTATCTCCAGCTGCGCGAGATACTGCCCCTCCAGCAATGGCGGTTCCTCATCGGCCTTGCCAAGGAAGAAAAAGTGACACAGATCACTGCCAATTCTTTCATTTCAAAGTACAAAATAGGCAGCGCCGCTACGTCAAGACGTGCCGCAGAGTCCTTGGAAGAAAAAGAACTGATTCTTAAAACGCCTTCTCTGGGAGAGACCGTTTATGAGGTTTACGACGTGTTCTTCTCCCGCTGGCTGGAACAAACATACTGAAAACGGAAACCATATGTCTGTTGTCCAAAACAAGGTAAAAGAAAAGTTTCACACGAAGCGCTTATGCGACTTCGTGTGAAACAACTTCAAATGTGGTTTTGCCAAGCCCTATTGGACGTTACAGCACCCTCACGATATCCTCCAGAGGCTTACGAACGGTGTGCAGTTCGGTAGGTTGGCCCGCTCCGTCTGCCGGGTAACCTATAGCCAGAAGGCCGTAAACACCATGTTCACGGGTCTCCGGGAGGACTTCACGTACCTTGCTGGGGTTGAAATCCCAGATCCACATGTTCGCCAGCCCGGCATCTGTTGCAGTAAGCATCAGGTGGGTAAGTACGATGGCTGCATCAGTCTTCGCTGCATTGATACCGTCATACTCACGGACCCAAGCCTCTTCGTTACGGCAGCCTACGACCAGTACTACCGGAGCGTTGTAACAAGGATGGATCGTGCGCAAGCGGGCAAGAGCGTCTTCGCTTTTCACCACCCAGATTCGAGTAGGCTGGCAGTTCGCTGCAGAAGGAGCCAGACGGCCTGCCTCAAGGATCATGTTCAATTTGGTATCCGAAACGGGATAATTGCTGAAGGAGTGGCATGAATAGCGGCTCTCCAGGATGCGCATAAATGCATCGGAACCATAACTGTACTTGGTGATCTTCTGCTCGACGTCGGAAAAAGCGGCGCGATTCATGATCTTGGCAATGTCGCTCATGCGACTAAAGGGTTTCTTTTTCATCTTCGGTTTGTTTTCAGTGTCCGAGTGAATTATATGTGGTAATTATATCTGCTGAATTATACGCCCATGATGGCCTTCACCAGGAAGTACACCAGAGGTACCGTAACCGCAAACACACCGATAATATCCAGGAGAACACCTGCCTTTATCATCTTCGTGATAGGGATGTAACCTGAAGCGTAGACGATAGCATTCGGAGGTGTAGAAACCGGAAGCATGAATGCGAGAGAGGTACACAGAGCCATGACCACGCACACAGGTACAGGGCTGAAGCCCAATGAGACTGCAGTAGCGATGGCGATAGGACCCATAAGGTTGGCGACCGCGGTATTGGATGTGAGCTCGGAAAGCAGGAGTGCAGTCACAGCGAATACGGTGAGGAATATATACTCTGACGGTTTACCGCCGAGAGCTGCTGTCAGCGACTCACCGATCCACTGGGAAAGACCCGTGGAGAACACCATTCCGCCGATTGCAAGACCGCCACCGAAGAGCAGCAAAGTACCCCAGTCAATACCGGAGACACCTTCTTTCCAGCTCAGGGTCATCTTGCCCTTCTTAAGGTCAACAGGAAGGAGGAACATGAGAAGACCACCGATCATAGCAGCTACGGCCTCAGGGAAACGGGCACCATATAACTTCACAAAGTCGGCGTTGATGGCATCGGGAGCGATGTTCTGGACCGCACTGAAGATTCCAGGAAGCACCCAAAGGACAACCGCGATGATGAAGGCGAAAAGGGTGTTCTTCTGGGCACGGGTCCACTTGCCCAATGAGTTCTTCTTATCCTGAATGAACTCCTGAGCTCCGTCAATGTGCTTCACGTCTGAAGGGAACATCTTCTGAAGGACGAAGAAGGTGATCACGAAGTAGAGCGCCATTGCGAGGAAGCCCCAAATCATCCAGTTGAAGAATGTGATCTGAGGAGATTCAGGAGCGAGCTCTCTGATGAAGCCTATCATGATGATATTCGGAGGAGTACCGATCGGGGTAAGAACACCTCCGATTGAGCAAGCGTATGCTGTCATAAGCATAAGACCGGTAGCATATTTATATTTGCTCAGGTCGATATCCTTGCCATTGGCTGCCATCATCTCGCGGATAGCCTCAAGAAGTCCAAGAGCGATAGGGAACATCATGGCTGCAGTAGCGGTATTGCTGATCCACCCGGAGCAGAGCATACACGCAAGACCGATAGCCAAGAATATCTTACGTGGCGAATCTCCTACCCATTTCATGGACATGATACCATATGCGATACGTTTATCAAGTCCGTTGACCATCATACCCTTAGCGATCAAGAATCCTCCCATGAACAGGAAAATCATAGGATTTGCGAATGCCTTGAAAGCATCAGTCGCTGAAGCAACTCCGAAAATGACACAAAGAGTAGGTCCGATCAGAGAGGTGACAGGGATGGGTACCGGCTCGCAGATCCACCAGAAAGCCACAAATGTCACGATAGCCAACAGTTTGTGTGCTTCCGGATTCTCCGCAAGCCCCGCGATGGGGAGAAAATAAACCAACAGGGCGCAAATCGGCCCGAAAATCGCTCCAAAGATGTGCCTTTTTCTATCAAAAGACGACTCTTGTGCTGCTTGAGGTTTCATAATCAATACCTGTTATTGTTCTACTTAGTACAGTTCGTCTGTACCTTCATGGGGGTCCCTCAAAGGGACGTCAATAAAGCTATGACCCTATAAACAACCGCATACACGTCTTTTGGGGCGTATGCGACAAAATATCATCAATATATAATCGGCCTTCGTCAATTATGTGGCTATTGACCACAAGGCCCGATTATCATTCTATTCATAGCCCCGTACCGGATATAAACCACAAAAACATCCTCAAGTATAATCCGTTCCGGCCATAGAGGCACGTCTGGTGAAGTTTTTCAGATATTGAAAAAAGAGTAGAATCACCGAAAACGGCAGCTGATTCTACACTGTAAAAGAAACTTGACACACATATGGCTTCAAATATAAGGAAATTGAACCACGCCACCAAACATTTTATTTGTTTTCCGCATTTTTTTAAAAGACGTTTTTCTATACCTTGATTATCACAAAATCATTGACAAGGTCCCTGCATCAAAGAATGTCAAAAGGTGATTCTTCTTCCCGAAACCGCCCCATTCCCAAGGAGTATAACCGCAGAAAAAAGATGCGCACAAACAGCACTATTCACGATAATGCAGTCTGTGCGCGACGATTTCCGGCCTTCTCCTTTATACCGCTCAAATCGTTGACTGACGTACAGGAGAGAGGTTTTCAAGAACGAAGTGGCCATTGTCCGGGAAATAATAAGGACTGCGGCGGATCGAATGGATGCCCTTGTTGCTGTCCTCGTTCCCTATCACACGGCGGACGAAAAGAAGACGAGGCGTCCCGTCATAGTAATCCGGATCCTCTCTTCTCAAGGAATTGATCCTGACAACCATTGAAGAGTGTATGATTTTCCCGTCACCAAGGTAGATGGCCACATGGCTGACTCTTCTTGTCATGGTGTTTCCGAAAAGGATCAGATCCCCTGGCCTCAGTTTGCTGAAGTCTCCTTTAAGGACTCCTGAGCAATCGATGTCGTCCCCTACCCTCACCTGCTGTGAAGTGTTCCTGGGGAGAAGGATCCCGTTCATGAAGAAGGCGGTTCTTGTAAGACCGCTGCAGTCTACGCCCTTGATTGAGGTCCCTCCCCATTGATAGCAGACACCCAGCATCTTCTTTGCCGTATTGATGATGTTCTCGGCGGTAGGTTTCCTGGTCTCGGCCCACTTGGTGAAGTCCTCGATATCCTTCGCTTTCACCCAGCCGGTTTTTCCGGAAGGGGTGACAACGCCCATGAAACCTTTTGAGGAAACTGTCTTTTGGGCCTTGCCCTGTTTCCATATGCGCAGAATGTCACCCATGACAAGGTCGTTCACCCTCTCAGATTTTTCAGACGGGGAAGAAAAGATGTGAGAATATTCAGCGGTGACGATATACTTGGGAGCGGCAATGTATTCGTCTATCTCCTCCCTGTCCATAAGTGTCACCGTCATCTCATTCACCCATGCCGTATAGGGTTCCGGAGACCTCACTTGCAGCCAACCGCCAGTCCTTCCCAACACGGTCACCACAGTGCCCATAAGAGCCTGATTGCCGAGCTCCGCAGCGTAATCCGGTTCTTCCCTCTCAAAGTTTGCCGCGACATTGACTACTCCGTATACTTGAGCGGAGAGCGTTATGGCCATCATCAAAAGGATCGACGCGGACATTGCCGCTTTCTTAAGTATAGTCCTCATCTTGATTTGTATTTGTACTGCCCGTTATTGTTGTATTCACTCAGTGATATCGAATGTGGAAACCCCATATGTCGAAGAGCGGTCGCTCCTCAAAGGAATCAGCCGCAAATATCTTGCCCTCACGACGGAAGGCAGGTCAATCTCACGGTCCGTCGGATTGTTCACTATATTGTCAAACTGCCCACCGGATATGATCCTGGTCCAGTTCTCTCCGTCCCTGCTGTACTCAAGGTCATACTCTATTATGACTCCGCCCTCTCCCTTGTAAGAAGGACCGTACACAAACCCGGAGATGTTCTTTACTCTACCGGCATCGAGCACCAACGGCTCATCAATCCTATAAGTGACACCCCGGGCGATGTTCTCTTCTCCTGGAGTGTATATCTTGTCAATGAACAGCTGTATTCCGGAAAGTACGGGCTCGGCATAGGACTTTGTTATGCTGACCCTGAGAGCGGAGGCGGTGAGGGTTTCCGTGAGGACGATCCTCTTGTACCCGACAGTCGTCTCGGAAGCTATCTCACTCCATCCTCCCGAACCGTCGGGAATCTCCAGCTTGAAAGACGCTATCCTTTGTCCTAAAGGTATGTATTCCTGCAGAGACACCCTGTTGAAAGTTACCGGGTCAGGGAATGATATCGTGACAGAAGGATTCATCTCCCCTTTCCCGGACGCCCAGTACGAATCATAATCATCATCGAGAAGATTGGATGCCGGATGCTTTCCGGACCAGGAGGAGGAAGCCTCAGCTACTGCCCCTTCTGCAAGGTCACAGGAGAATATCTCATCAAGAGCCCTTGAAAACTCCACTAGACGGGTAGAGTCAATCTCATGGATATGACCTCTTGTGTCAGGAGGGACATTAAGCAGCATCAAAGAGTTTCTGCCGGTACTCTCATAATATATCTGAAGAAGGCGGTTCACGCTTTTCACCCTGGAATTCTCGCTTTCCCTCCAGAACCATCCCGGGCGGATTGACACGTCTGTCTCCGAAGGAATCCAGTGTTCTCCATGCAGGTTACCGCGTTGGAGAGTATCAATAGGAGGAGAACCGGCACCGGGAGAGAACCCTTCCGTATTCAATGTGCTCCACGAGGTGCGGCCGTTACTTCCTCTCTCGTTCCCGCACCATCGGCAACCGGGACCGACATCGGAGAACATTATCGCATCCGGCTGCAGCGCCCGGACAGTCTGATGGAAAAGCGGCCAGTCGTATGTCTGCTTCTTGCCGTTCGGTCCTTCTCCGTTCGCCCCGTCGAACCACAGCTCGTACACCTCCCCGTAAGACCCCAAGGCTGACTGCAGAGTCTTTACGAACACATCATTGTATTCATCAGTCCCGTAATGAGGGTCGAACCTGTCCCACGGAGATATGTACACACCGAATTTAAGGCCATATTCACGGCACGCTTCGGAGAGTTCCTTGAGCACATCCCCTTTGCCGTCTTTCCAAGAGCTTCCGGCGACAGTGTGTTCACTCACCGGATTAGGCCACAAGCAGAACCCGTCATGATGTTTGGCTGTTATGATTATCCCTTTGAATCCAGCCTCTTTGGCCGTTCTTGCCCATTGACGGCAATCAAGGTCCGTGGGATTGAACATGTCTTCCGGCTCAGTACCGTCACCCCACTCTTTTCCACTGTAGGTGTTGGGACCGAAATGGACGAACATGTTCCTCTCCATACGCTGCCACTCCACCTGTGAAGGCGACGGGAGAGCACCGTAAGG
>DBWN01000288.1:8868-9156 GCA_002308935.1 Bacteroidales bacterium UBA1237
AGTCTGACGGATTCACCTTTAGGGATATTGACTCTCCTGAAAGCGCATAGCTGTTTGACCGGTCTTACAGTGGAGGCCTTCTCGTCCCTTATGTAGACCTGCACGACCTCATCTCCATCATAATCACCGGTATTTGTGACCACGAATGACAGAGAGGCACTCTCTTCTCCGGTCTTTTCAACTGACAGATCCGAATAAGAAAAGCCGGTGTAGCTCTTTCCGTAACCGAACTCATACAGTGGTGCTGAGGGGATTTCGACAAAATCATGGCCCCAAGGGTTCCTCCTG
>DBWN01000168.1 GCA_002308935.1 Bacteroidales bacterium UBA1237
CTCGGTTGCGCTTGCCCTGTCTGCGAAGAACTCTTCAAGAAGGAGGGAGTCAATCTGGATGACGTACGCTCCGCATACCAGGGGGAAGGAGACAATTTCTTCTCGGTTTCGGGTTATACTCCCAAAGATGGCTTCAAGTTCGTGAATCCCGTTGCGGAGTCCTTCTTCAAGGCGAAAGGACAGATCGTCAGCTCAGCGGTGGCAGCGGTGGCGGATGGCCTCAAGGAACGTGGTCTCAAGATCGGCATGGACCTTTTCGCTCCCTTCATGGCGCCCTTCGTGGGACAGGATTACTCTATACTTTCCGCCCATACTGATTTCATAAAGCCGATGCTTTATCGTAAGACTGATGCGCCTGCCGGGATGGAGTTCGAATATGAACTGCTCAGGAGTGCGATTCCCGGAGCTTCTGGCTATCCGGATTTCAAGATGGATGTCTCCTTCCTTGATTCACAACTCGAAGCTATGGCTCCATACCAGTGCGAAAAGTATCCCGGAATAGAGATCAATTACCGTAAGGACATTGTACCTACAGATCCTCAGTATGTTGTAGAATCCCTTACCGAGGTGATGAGCTACGGCTTTGAAGGTGCGGTGCTTTCGTGGAACATAATGGAAGCTCCTGATTCCCATATCGCTTGTCTTGGGAAGCTTTCCCGGTAAATTTCCGGCTGGAGTATAGTTTTTCTGTTCCTCTTCACAGGTTATTCACCGATGACCTTCCTGAAGAGGAACATTTCGTCGTCCATGCTCCAATGGCCTTCTTCCTCCTTAGGAATCTCAGGGCCGTGGAAATGGCTGTTCCAGAACTCAACGATGTGGAAGCCGCATTTGTTGACGTAGAAATGGATGTTCCTTTTTTCGAAGTAGGGGGTGATCGCCTCCCATACACGGATTTCAGGGTGAAGTGATTCGACGGCTTTCCAAGCTGCTTGTCCGATGCCCTTACCGTGGGCTTCAGGAGTCACGAAAAGGATCTCCAGCTCTCCTGAAAGGGTCTCCTTGTCCACTTTTATTATCACTCCGCCGACCTTCTCTCCGTCGAGTAGTATCCGGTAGGTTTCGGCGTTCTTTTCGTCCATTGAATCCTCAATCGTACGGCGGGATATCACCTCTTCGCCTTCTTCAGTACGGTTATCTATCAAACCGAATTCGATCTGGGCTCCGTACTTGAAAGCCCACTGGTTGTCAGAGATGAACCGCTCACGGTCATCCGCCTCGAGAGGAACGAGTGAAATGTTCTGCATAAAGTTTCAGTTCAAGTGACGGTGATCCGTCAATTTGAAGAAGTCGCTACCATATCTCCGTTCAGTACATATTCTCCATGGAGTATTCTGAAACGGACGTTGTCAAAGAATATTGTCACGCTGTCGGCGCTCTTGCTTTTAAGGTACATTCTGCCGGTGAAAGAATCGGTGTATTCACGGCTGTCGCTTGAAAGGAAAGCTCCGAAAGAGACTTTTCCTGAAGTGATCTCGGATCCTGCCTTGACCTGTTCAGGGGCCTGGAGAAAGAACGTAAGGGAAGTGTAGACGTCTTTGCCCGGAGTGTGGGCTATGACCTCGAAGTATCCTGGAAGGTCGGAGGGCGAGGGATAGAATTCCGCCTTGATCGGCAGAGGCCCGTCAGGACCGGAAAGAGTGATATCCGTTGTGGATTCACCCTTGCCTGTCTTTGAACAGGAACAGCAGACAGTCAGGATGACCGCCAGCGACACCATGAAAATTGAGATTATTCTTTTTCCCATTCGAAGTTCTCTTTTCCTGCTCCTATCTCGAAGTGGAGCTTGGCGATGCCCAGGTCAGTTTTTGAGTATCCCACCATCGAGAAGGAAGGTTTCGCTGAAACCATCGGGAAGTTCCCTTCGCCTTTTCTTCCCAGATACTCGAAGCGGAATTTCTGCTGATTGACGGCGGTAGGGGCAAGAAGGGCCGCTTCCACTCCCTTGATGAACCAGCCGGGGGTAAGGTCACTTGCGTTGCTTACGTCCTTGGGAGACTTTATCTTATGGCCTCCTCCTTGGCTCTCCCCATATCCGAAAGCGATATAGCATACGATCTTTTCGTCCTCTTCCAGTTCATATGTCCCGGGGATCTTGCTGTAGGTGAGTCCCACCCAGCAGGTGTTGAGCCCGAGTGTCTGTGCCAGAAGGACCAGCTGCTCTCCGTAGTATCCTATGTTTTCTTCAAGGGTGTCGGACTTCTTTCCCGCCATCACGAAATAATTCTTGACTCCGGAGAATGTGCCGTATGACTTGAAGCCGCTGAACGCTTTGGGCTCATCGTTCACCATCTGGATGTTGAGACAGCCCTCGGTGTTCAGTTCCACTGTCTTTGCCTTAAGGACGGAGAGTATATCTTCAGGGACTGGGATGTCCTTATATTTTCTGACGGAATGCCGTGACTGTATGGCTTCAAGAAGGGTCATGCCTATGGTTGTTATAATGGTTTCGCTATTTCTCCGCTAAGTTATAAAAGATTGCGAATTATGAAAAACTCTATTTGCAGTCGTTTCTCCAAAAGCATATTCTGGTTCTTAGATAATCTGCTTCCTTTTTTCATCTTAAAGCTGATGTTTTGCTGGATGGGGGGCATTATTTTTGCGGTTTCGGCAAATCTGGTTATATTAGCATCTACTGCACCTTTATTTATT
>DBWN01000257.1:0-5509 GCA_002308935.1 Bacteroidales bacterium UBA1237
ATTTCATCCGTCATGGAAGGGTCATCGTATCCCACCCTTGAAAGGACACACACCTTACCTCCGCTTGAAAGGATGTAAGTGCCACGGAACACTTCCTCAGCAGGAGCGAAAAGGTCGGAGTCCACGCTCTGAGGAACGTATTCCCTTGAAAGCATGTCCGAGAAGAGACTGAAAGCCCCTTGCGAGAATCCGGCCTCAGCAGCTTCCTTTTCCAATTCCCGGACAAGAAGTTCCTTCTTTCCGTCTCCCCAGAAACTGTTCCATCTGGATATCCTTTCAGCCTGAGCTTCTTCTGAGGGGATCATGTCCCCTATTCCTTTGACTGAAGACACACGTCCTTGTTCAGAAAGGGCGGAAAGGCGTTCCCTTATCTGGTCGTTCACAGCAATCGCATCGGAAAGTGTCTTCCCTTCCGCTACAGCATACAGTTCATAAGAACCTTGAGGTCCCGTCCCCGTCTGCAGATATCGGAGGTCATCCCTCTGCTGAGCGGTCATATAGTTTATGTTCTGCATGTTGGAGTCGAAAGTGGTCCTCTTGGAAAGAATCACCATCCCCACGGTGATGAGCACTACAGCAAGAAGAGCCCAACCGCCGAAAGGCAGAGTCTCAGGAAGAAGCCTTCCTATCTCAACAGTCTTTCCCGTACCTTTCCTTCCCCGTGAGAAGACCGGCAGGAACACCAGCACGAAGATGATCGTACCCACCAGCATAAGCGAGCCGAAAAGGCCCAGATCACGCATCGCTGCGGCATCCATCCACAGAAGGCAGAGGAAAGCGGCGACTGTGGTGATGTTCCCGATAAGAAGCGGCACCACCATCTCACGGAGATTCTCCCTTGGAGACGTCCCGCTTTTCAGCCCGTCCACATAGTGGAGAGGATAGTTAACTGCTATCCCTATGATGACAGAGGCGATTCCAAGGACGATTATCGACATCGAGTCCCTAAGTACCGCAATCAGTCCGAAGGCGAACAGCCAGCCCACAGCTGTCGATATTATTATCCAGGCTATATCAGAGAATCTCCTGTACGAAAGGAAAAGGACAAAGCCGATAAGGATAATCGCGACCAGAATGGCGATGATGCTGTCTTTCTTGATCCGAGCGGCATTGGAAGCGGCGATAAGAGGAGGGCCGACCGCAGACACTTTCACATCAGGGCATCTTTCCGACACGGCGCCGATCACCTTGTCGGCAATGGCGGCAATACGACCGTTGAAAGAGGATTCACTGGTGCCGTAGGGTGATGTCAGGAAAGCCAGCCCGTATCCGTCCGAAGTGAAAAGGAACCCGTCTTCGACAGAGTATCCTCCCTCAGCAGAAGATTCCCTAACTCTGGAGAGGACAGGGGTGAACAGATGCAGCGGATCACCCTTCATGTTCCTTACCATAGCCTCGCCCGTAGGGAAAAGGAGCATCTGATAGTCAGCATCGAGACTCTGACGGACATATCCCGGCAATGAAAGCAGGGAGTCTATCCTGAGATAGTCCTCATCCCTCATGAAAAGCGGATACCAGTCCTCCACCGTTTCAATCATGTCAAGGGAGGAATCCTCATCTACGGTAATCGCTTTTTCTGATATGAGGCCATCCTCGTCTTCCTGCTCCCATATTTCATCGAAAGCGTCCATGGCGTCTTCTATGAGAAATTTCCTTTCATCGGGATCTTCAGGAGCATTTTCACCGGGAGTGAACAATACCATTATGTTGTTCCTTGTGGACATGGCCTCGTAAACCTCGGAATACCTGGCGCTTACAGGATCACCGGGCAGGAACTTTGAGATGTCTTCCTCGAAATCCATCCTCAGCCCCAGAAACAGGCTGAGCCCCAGAAGAACCGCCAGCAGCAGCGCCGCCAACGCTTTTCTCCTCGACAGGAAATCATATATGGAAAGGAAGAAACCGGTCATCGCCTCTTGAAGACTTTATGGTAAAGCACAGAAGGAAGGCCGTACACCAAGGCCAGAATGCAAAGAGCGGTATTGAGTATACTTATCCTCGTGAAATCCCATCCCGGACGGAAATGGGATACTCTCTCTTCCTTGGGAGGATAATACACCCTTATCGGAACAGGAACTACCGGAACCCCTTTCCAGCACTGGAAAACAAGAAGTTCCAATTCAGCTTCGTACCTGGAGGTCAGGAATCTCAATTTCCCCAATGAATCCAACTGATACAGTCTGAAGCCGGTCTGGGTATCAGGAAGAGACCTTCCGGTCTGCACCGTGAACCAGAAATTCGAGAACTTGTTGGCGAAGGTGTTGCCTTGGGGCATATTCTCATTCTTGAGGCTGCGGCTTCCGATTATCATGGCTCCCGGATTCGAAGAATGCGCATCGACAAGGACGGGGATGTCTTCAGGGAAATGCTGCCCGTCGGCATCAAGCGTGACGGCTTTCGTGAAGCCCATCTCCTTAGCTTTCCGGAAACCCTCCCTGAGCGCATGGCCTTTGCCTTTGTTGAGAGGATAGGAAACCAGGGTGATATCAAGACCTGACAAGACCTCATCGGTATTGTCGGTGCTTCCGTCATTGACGACAATCACATCACGGCAATACTGCAAAGCTCTGGAAACGACATCAGCGACAGTCCCAGCATTCTCGAATGTGGGGATAATGACGCAGATGCCGTCCGCGGCCATCTTGTCCTTGTTCAGTGTCGCAGCCTGTCGGTCCATCCGTATCAATCGTCTTTAGGCAGAGTCCTGAAAGAGAGCACCATCTTGGAATAAAACTCCTTCCCTTTCACTGTAATACTGTATCTGTCCTCCCCTTTGGGCTTGAAATCGAACTCAATGGGCTCATCAGCATCAGGAATAAGAGGAGTCAGGAACTTGACGTTATCGGCACATGAAAGACCGGCTCCGCCCTTGAAGGAAGACAGGATCTCGGAAGCCACTTTCACTATGCACACTCCGGGGGTTATAGGATATCCAGGAAAATGGGCCTTGTATATGTCATGCTCAGGATTGAGACGGATTACCGCAAGGAACTCCCCAAGTGGAAGTTCCTCTTGCCTTACAATAGTATAGAAACCGTCTACAAGCATATCAAACTCTCATCAAATCGCCGAAGGGGAAAAGACATATTCCATTCCCGAAGCGGAGGAGCACCTGTAAGGGAATTCATCTTGAGCACATTCCAACAGTTCTCCGGACGAGAAGACCTTGGCAAGATCCTTCCCCAGCACATGCCTCAGGACAGGATTCGACAAAGCCTTCATCGGAGAAAGAATCTTCACCCTCGTTTTTCCGGAAGGTTTCCTCTCCGCTTTGAAATCAAAGGCCCTTACGCCGAATTCATTCACGAAGGTTCCTTTCATGTCCTTACCTCCTTGAATATCGGACACATCCGCAATGCAAAGCCCTGTCAACAAGGCTGAGCCTCCGCGCATCACCGACACACTCCATGACATACGTCCGGAAAGAGATGACGTCGCGGTTTCAGCAGGGCGCGCAGCGGAGCATGAAACCACGAGGGAGAGAATGGCCGCAAAGGAAAAAAACTTGAATGAATCCAGAGAAAAAAGCCTCATCGCCTCTTATCTTTTTCGCCCGCAAAATTACGAAAAATACATAAGCGGTGCAATCATTTCTGAAATAGAAGGATATGTGTATCGCCTGTAGAGAAACGGCATCACTTCACTTCGAAAAGCGAAGCGCTGACGGGCGCGTTGTACTTGACGCCGCTCAGTGAAATGACAGTCTTGTCGCCTGTGCCTTCAACAAGCTCTATCTTGCTGACATAGTCACTCTCATCGAAATGCAGTCTCACTTCCTTGAACATGGATTTGATCTCCCGTTTGAGAGGAGTGAGCACAGCGACATTTCCTTTGGAGGAGGTTTCCATCTTCACCGAAAAATCCCCACCTCCGTCAAGACTCTTTCCAGTGATCGTGTCGACCATTATACGGGCTATCATCCTGTATATCCTGTTCGAAGCCACATCACCGGTCGTGGTCGAAGTGGAAGACTGCAGTAAGACCTTCTCCCCGTTCATTATGAAAAGGTAAGAATATGGAGAAGTGTATTCCCAACGGAGCATCCCTTTGTCATAGTACATCTTCCCCTTTGAAACCATTTTGTCATTGAGGATGGACAGATCCTTTTCCTGGGTGAAATCAGCCTCTATTGTCTTGATTGTAGCGGCCTTGGCGTTGATTCTGGAGATGACGGCATCAGCATTCTGGCCCTTCATCGTAAAAGAGAAAGCCACGGCCATGAAAGCCGGGACCAATGCCGTATATATGAAACGGGAGATTCTCATCTTATGGTGTTTTCCCTCAGAAGGGGCAAATATCGGGCCACCACTATCTGGCGATAAGCACGCAACCTCCCATTATGAGAAGCACTCCAAGCCATCTGGTAAGAGGAATGTTCTCGTGGAAGATGAATATCGCCGCCAGCATACCGAACACATAACTGAGGCTGATCATAGGGTAAGCCATGCTGAAGGGGAACTTCTTGAGTATGTACATCCACAGCACTGTCGCGGCGGCATAACAGATACCTGTCCCGAGGAACCACCAGTTCACTAGCAGATCCCCGAAGAACTTCCAGGTCCAAGCGAACTTGCCCATCTTGTCAAGGGCGAACTTCAGGAGCACCTGACCGCCCGAAAGAAGAGCGCTCTGAATAACCGCTAATGAAAGGAGTTTCCACATGGTCTTAAGGTTTGATTCTGACAAGCACGGCGACCGTACGTTCATCTCCGCATGAACCGCCTATCACAACAGCGCAAGGAGTCCTTCCTTCACCGACATAATGGGCGGCTGAATATATCTCAGCTGCTGGAAGAGAGAGGTTCCTTCCGAAAACGGGTCCTGAAACCCTGTCGGTAATGACCATCGCATCGGAAAGGGAATAACCTGTGCCCGAAAGCGCCTCCAAGGCAATGGCATCATCGTCTTCAGAAGAAGCGATGACCTTTACCGAGGACAATTCGCAAAGAGCGGAGCCGCAGTCTTCATAAAGGACCATGGACACGGAGATTTCGGTGGCAGGGTTCTGCATAGGGGAAAAGTATCCCGCTCTCGAAAGGACAGTGAAAGTCTCGGGAGTGGTTTCGTCATGACAGCCTACAAGGGCGCTTGATATCTTTCCAAGCCGGATCTGCACCATAGCGTCCATAAGAGCGCTCCCGAAAGAGGATTCTCCATGGGAATAAGTGCAGTTGTAACCCTTGTTGCCCGTACGTATCGCAATAAGGGAACTGATCGTGTTATGGGTCGACTGCATGAAATCGGTGGGACTCAACATCTCCTCCCCTTCCCTGCAGATCTTCCCCAGGAAACGTTCAGTGTTCTCCATGCATCCGAGAGCAGTGCCGGTGATGACAGCATCCGGAGAGGATATCCCGGATTTGGAAAGGGCATCCATTGAAGTGACCACAGCCCTTTTCAGGAGAAGTCCCATCCTTCTTGCCTGCATCGGAGGAATGAAATCACTGAAAACGGG
This sequence comes from Bacteroidales bacterium UBA1237, assembly GCA_002308935.1. GTDB lineage: Bacteria > Bacteroidota > Bacteroidia > Bacteroidales > UBA932 > Cryptobacteroides. Next base: position 5,456 of record DBWN01000257.1, read on the forward strand.
ATCCGCGCTCCTCAAGTATTCTCCCGAAAGAGCCACCGGAGAATCCATCCATTC
>DBWN01000257.1:5676-12370 GCA_002308935.1 Bacteroidales bacterium UBA1237
CGGCAGGAAGCTGTTCTTTATCGCCAAGATGCAGAAAACTGCCTCTATGCTTCCGGATGCGCTGGTGGTATGGCCGGTGAAACCCTTTGTCGATGAAACGGGAGGAATGCTGTCTCCGAAGACGCGGAGCAGAGCTGCGCTCTCGCTGGCATCATTGTTCGGAGTGGCCGTTCCGTGTGCATTCACATAACCTATGTCCGAGGGAGAAAGTCCAGCACTCTCAAGGGCCTTGGTCATCGCCAGGAAAGCACCGTCCCCTTCCGGGGAAGAGGCGGTCTGGTGGAAAGCGTCGCAGGCGTTCCCGTATCCGGAAAGCACCGCCAAAGGCTTGACTCCCCTCTTTGCAGCATGCGAAGGGCTCTCCAGGACGACATATCCTGCACCTTCACCAAGATTGAGCCCGTTTCTTGAGGCATCGAAAGGACGGCATGGGGCGCTGTCCAGAATCATCAGGGAATTGAACCCGTTGAGATGATACCTTGACAGACTCTCCGAGCCTCCGGCAACGACGATATCATATAGTCCGGCCTTGATAAGGTCAGCTCCGAACATTATGGCGTTGGCAGCGGACGAGCATGCAGTCGAAATCGTTGTAGAGAAAGCGAATTTCCCGAATGGTTTCGCAGTGGCGGAAGTAGTTCCCCTGCAATCATGCAAGCGTATCAGGGAAGGGTCACCTTTCCCGGAAAGATAGTCCAGGAAACGGTCTTCTGTAATGTCTATGCCTCCTACGGTAGTTCCTGAGATGAACGCGGCGCCCAGAAGGTCCTCCCGGGAGAGTCCCGCCGTTCCCAGCGCCTCGTGAAGAGCCTGGATTCCCAGAAGAGCGGTCCTCGGGAGGATTTCATCCTTGGGAATACCCGCCATCTCTTTCAAGGCTCCGTTGTCATATGGGACTTCCCCACAAGGAAGATCATTGTGGGACGTGGACAGGTACTTTATGGGCCCTATGCCGCTTTTCGCAGCGAAAAGCGATTCGAAGGTCCGGTCCATACCGTTCCCGATGGCGGAGATGACTCCCGCCCCTGTTATCGGAATCCCCTGTCCCATCAGATACGAAGGAGTTATCTTGTCCTGTTGTCAGCCACGTACTGAGCCATCGTGTTCACGTTGACGAACACTTTCTTGCCCTCTGCAGGGTTGGCCAGACGGATGCCGTAGTTCTTCTCCAGAAGGAGCATCAGTTCAAGTGCGTCAATAGAATCAAGACCGAGACCTTCTCCGAAAAGAGGAGCCTCGTCGTCAATGTCAGAAGGAGTGATGTCAGCGAGTTTCAGAGCCTCGATGACTTTCTCCTTGATTTCGGTTTTCAGATCTTCCATATTCTCAAAAATTCTTTTTCATCAAAATCTTTCAAGCCTTCACCTTCCTTATGGACAAGGAAAAGGCACACATCAAAATCATCTTCACTGCCGCATTCGACCCATCCGAAAATGGCCGAAGCGGTCATCGGGTCCAGGAAAGCCGATTCCAGTCCATGGATCATTGTCGTGGGATCAAACTCCTCCAAAACGGAGAAAGAAGTCTCACCATAGTATTTGTTCCGTATCGCTATCTCTCCTGTCAAAATATTCGGAAGAGTATAAACGAAAACGGCGGGAGAAGGGTAAAACTCCTCCTTGGAGCGGATAGTCCCTTCGTAAATCCTGTCATCCGCGAGGGACCCGCTTCTGTTGTACAATATCACAGCCCTGTCTTCGCAGTCATGCTTTCTCGGCTCTTCCGAAGAGAGAAGCAGTTCTGAAGAGACGAAACCCGCTTTTGAAAGTGGATCCATCTTGAAAAACTTGGGCCAATCGCCGATCTGCTTCCGGTAGGCTTCTACAAGAAGGTCTTCCCCGGAAGAGGCGAAGGCAAGTCTTTTTTCATTCAGGACGATCCCTGACGGAGTCACCCTGACAGATGAACTGTACTTCATTGGACGAAAGGAAACGGACTGCAAAATTAGCAAATTTTAATCACGAAAAGCATGGTCATCAGACCTTCCTGAACAGCATCGCCGCATTGCATCCCCCGAAACCCGACAGAAGCTTGACAAAAGACGTCCCGCTGGCGGGACGGTTGTCCGCAGAAATGTTCAGCGGAGCGGAGACTCCGCATTCGGAATACCCTCTCATGCCAATGATGACTCCCTCTTCCACCGCTTTCATGGAAAGCACGGACTCCATGATACCGGCGGCACCCATAGTGTGCCCGTAATAGCCCTTGTATCCGTTGACCGGGACTTCGCTAAGCCCTGCCCTTGAAAGGGCAATGCTCTCCATTTCATCATTGTAGAGCGTTGCAGTCCCATGAACGTTGACAAAAGCCAGATCACTTCTGTCAGCATCCCCAAGTACGGCCATCAATGCCCTGAAACTTCCTTCTCCGGTCCTGGAAGGCCCCGATATATGGTTCGCATCATTCCTTATCGCTCCTTTTACCGCCACCCAATCACCCTTCTGGGGCTCTTTCCAAGAATAGATGACCGTTGCTGCGGCTTCCCCGGGATTAAGACCGTCCCTTTTCGCGTCGAAAGGCTTGCAGGGCTCTTTGGAAAGAGCCTTGAATGACTGGAAGCCGGACACTATGAACCTGCTCTGGATATCTCCTCCTGTGACTATGACAGTATCGAAGTGACCTGTTTCGAGTTCCCGGACCGCATTGATCTGAGCGGACAATCCGGATATGCAGGCGTTTGAGACAGTGACAGGCGGGACAGGGTTTCCGAAGAATGAAGCCACTCTTTTCGCCGAGTATCCCGGATACTCTCTCCCGGCTGGATCCTCCGTGTGAAGAAGGTCCACATTGCCTTTTGTGGATGAGATGATGAAAAGCACCTTGTCTGAAGAAGGGTCGATTCCCGTCCCATGAAGAGCCAAGGAAACGGAAAGCATCAAACGCTTTTCGAATGGAGTATACCCGTCTTCGGGAATTCCTGCCTTGAGATACTCTTCTTTCAGGGAATCCTCATCGATTATGGATGCGCAGAAATCTTCCGGTATGTCCCTTTCTGCACCCGAATGAAGACGAAGCGCGGACTTCCCGTCCTTTATGGCGAGAAAGTTCTCACTGGTCCCTATCCCCAACGGGGAAATGACATTATCGGATATCTTTACTGCCTGCTTCATCAATCTGTCACTTTTTGAGAGCGGTTGACATGATGCCCTTGGCAACAGGGCCTGACGCGGATTCCACTTCGGCCTCCGCTATGGTCATACCCATTATTTCATCCTTGATGGTGATGCTGGTGAAGAGGGTCTCCCCTACCTCGGGTTGACGTACAATGGACATGTCGCGTATGGCACATATATACCCTATATCCACATCTTTATGGAGAATGTACTTGGATATGAAGCCTATTCTCACAGCACAGCTCTGGGCGATGTTCTCAAGGATTCCTGAAGGATCGAGTCTGCCGTTCTCCAGAAGGATGTTGTCCTTCCTCACGGTAAAGGAAGTCCTGACGCCATTCACATCGAAATGAAGAAGAGAATCCACCATGACGAAGGGCTTTCTCTGGGGGATGATGTCTAGCACATCCACCGAAGAAAAACAGAACCCAGTCCCGAGTTCAGCGTCTATCATCTGTTGCGAAATGACGTTCTCTTCCATTGCCGATATACGTTATTCCTCTCCCCAGAATTCATGGAAATTGAACCACTGGTGAGGATATTTCATAAGAATCTTCCCAAGTTCCTCGGAATATCTTTTTGCGAGAAGCTGTTCCCGTTCATCTCTGGAGATCTTTTCCGGGATATCATTGTCAAGCCTTGATATCCAGATATGGTATTTCATCGCACCCTCCTTCATTATGAAAGCGGTCACGACAGGTACTTCCTTCATGGCCGCAAGCGAGAACGGTCCTCTCAGGATATCCGCTTCTTTACCCAGAAGAGAAACCCTTATGGTCTTGCTGTCAGGCAGAAGACGGTCGGCATGGATGTTCACGATCTCTCCGTCAGAAAGTGCGGAATAAAGAGTGAAAAGATGGGACATGTCGTCCTTCACAGGGATAAGTCTCACGTTATTGAGTCCAAGTGTCTTTATCCTGTTCGCAGCCACCTCCCCGCTTTCTCCTCCGAAGATGAGAGCGTTCACCCTTTTGGGGGACTTCAGCATGTATCCGCTCATTTCATCGTTTCCGACGTGGGCTCCGATCATCATGAATCCTGTATCTTCTTTCAAAAGATTCATGAAGAGTTCATTGTTCCCCATGTCGACAGTGAACTTCTTTCCGGCGAAAGCGGCGAACCTGTCCACTACTATCTCTCCAAAAAGGAGATGGTTTTTCCAAGTCGAATAATAGGACCTCAGCACACCGTAACCGTGCCTTCTCCTGAAGTAGTGGTATATCGCCAGATAAGATTTCGGCCTTGCAAGCATGTAGACGGGTATCGCGAAACCCATGAAAAAATACACGACCCTCACAGGCACCGTTTTCAGTATGCCTACAAGGGCCCTGTGCATCCACGGGGTTCCGTCAGTCGTACCGCGCCACTGCTTTTCGCTCATGCGGTCTTCTTCTCAATGAAATCGTAGAACTCCTCAAGGGTAAGGATCTTCCCGAGGTCCTCGGATTTGATCTTCACGCCGAAAATCGAATCGACCATCACTACGATGTCGACGATGTCAAGGCTGTCTATCCCCAGATCTTTCTTGAAAGATGCCCCGGGTACAAGAAGTCCGGGATCGACTTCGAATTCATCCTCAAGGAAGCTGTTCACTTTCTCCACTATTTCTTCTCTGTTCATATCTGATTCTGTATTTGCCAGTCAGCGGCTGATTATTCTGAAATTTTACAAACTAAAATGCTGTGGCCCTGTCCTATTCCGTCGATTATCCTCTCAACTTGAAGACCGCTGTCTTTGATAATGTTGACCAGATCCTCTGAATAGTACATCTTGCTGTTTCCGTTGGCCATGGCGGTGAAATAAATGCTGGTCATTGTCATGCAGAACGCAGCCGGTTCGAACCTCTGCCTGTTCCAAAGGAGTTCCATGATGTAGAGTCTGGAAGAAGGCGTCATGATGTCTCTGGTACGGGTCAGGATTGATTTGATCTGCTCCGGAGAGAAACAGTCAAGGAACTGGCTCATCCAGATGGCGTCAAACTTCGGAGATGACGGGAAAGAAGCGGAAGAGTCAAGAAGGTTTATCGGGAATCCCGAGATTCTCTCAGCCCCCTTCTTGCCTTTGACATTCTCCTTCATCAGTCCGATCTGCTGAGGAAGATCCATTATTGTGACTTTCACTTCAGGGTCATGTGCGACGCACTGGAGTGCCCATTTGCCGGTATTTCCTCCGACATCAAGAAGAGTCCTAACATTGTTCCCTCCGAAGATGATGTCAAGAGCGCTCTCGAAAGAGCTGTCCGAATAGAAATGGTCGAAAGCGAACCAGCTGTCGCTCTCCTCCTTTTCCAAGGAAGACAACCCCTCATAAATGGTTGGCCATGGACCAAGTGTGGGAAGACCTGCAGGGCGTCCCTCTTCTATCGCCTTGTCCAAATCATAGAATCCACGGTAATTGATGAAATGGTTGAAATCCAGATTCACCTTGGCGGCCCCGTCGGAAAGAAGGAACCACCCCACTTTGGAGAGGGTGTACTTGTCTGTGGCGGTATCCACAAGAACGGTCCCTATACAAAGGGATGCTTCAAGAAGACATTTGAGACCGTATTCGGAAATGCCGGCCTTGGGAAGGATCTCCGCTGCAGTAAGACCGTCAGGATTATCCCTCAGAAGATCCAGGATCCCATATTTCACCATCAGTCTGGAAACCTGGAAAACCGCAGGTCCCCAGGCTATGAACTCCGCCAGGCGCTGCGCTTCACGCGCATTGTAAACGTCTTTGGTATATCTTTTCTCCAGTTCAGGAAAAAGTTCCATGATACTGCTTTGTGTTTTTGCGTTACCTCCTTGACAAAGAGGCTTCTTTTTATTTCAACGATGAGGTCACCCTGTTACAGGATGGCCTCACCGGGATTATGTCTTGACCCACTCTCTTTATGCGATTCCTGAGAATCCCATGAAAGCCATCGCGAGGATTCCCACGGTGATAAGGGCGATAGGAACACCCCTGAAAGCCTTGGGAACATCATTGAGTGCGAGATGCTCACGCAGTCCTGCGAAAAGGACCATCGCGAGTCCGTATCCGAGGGAGGTCGCGAAAGCGTAAAGCACCGCCTCACCGAATCCCAGCATATGGGAAGGCTGGCCGAAAGTGAACTCCTTGGTGACCACGTTGATGGCGACACCGAGTACCGCACAGTTGGTGGTGATAAGGGGAAGGAATATTCCGAGTGCCTGGTAGAGTGAAGGGCTGATCTTCTTGAGGACGATCTCAACCATCTGCACAAGGGCAGCTATCACCAGGATGAAGGCGATAGTCTGGAGGAACTCCAGCCCGAAGGGAAGGAGCAGGTACTTGTTCAGAAGATAAGTCACTACCGTAGCCAGCGTTATGACGAAGCACACCGCTGCGGACATTCCTGTTGCAGTGGAGAGTTTGTTGGACACTCCCAGGTAAGGGCAGACTCCGAGGAACTGCGCAAGAACGATATTGTTGACGAATATCGCCGATACTATTATCAGAAGAATTTCCATAACGCTCTCTCTTTATGCTCCCTTGTTCTTGGAAGCTATCTTATTGAACAGAACCATCAGGTATCCAAGGCAGAGGAAAGCTCCGGGGGCCATCACGAAGGCGAGCAT
>DBWN01000257.1:12401-13516 GCA_002308935.1 Bacteroidales bacterium UBA1237
GCCGATCCGCTTCCGAGGATCTCGCGAACGATACCGAGGACCGTCAGTGAAACCGTGAATCCGAGGCCCACTCCAAGTCCGTCGCAGGCGGAATCTATCACTCCGTTCTTGTTGGCGAACGCTTCAGCACGGCCGAGGACTATACAGTTCACCACAATAAGAGGGATGAACAGTCCCAGTGTCGCATAGATGCCGGGGGTGAATGCCTGCATAAGAAGCTGGAGCAGGGTCACGAAGGTGGCGATCACTACTATATAGACAGGGATATGGACCTTGTCCGGTACCATGGGGGCTATGGCCGAAATAGCCATATTCGAAAGGACCAGCACGAAAAGTGTGGCAAGTCCCATACTGAGGCCGTTGATGGCCGAAGTGGTTGTCGCCAGCGTCGGACACATTCCGAGGATGAGGACAAACGTAGGATTATCCTTTATGAATCCTTTGGTTATAAGCTGCATTCTTGTCATGATCCTTTCCTCCTAGTTCTTAAGTCCTTTGACCGCCTCGACGGCATTGCTGACGGCGAGGGTGTAAGCCCTTGAAGTAATGGTGGATGCAGTGATGGCGTCGATGTCACCCTGATCCTTCTTCACTTTCAGAATCTTCTGTGAAGGGTCAAGTCCTTTCCACTGGGCCATGAAATTCTTGTCGGTGGTGCACTTGGCGCCAAGTCCTGGAGTCTCAGTGTGGGAAAGGACGGACGTGTTGTAGACATTCCCGTCGCTGGTGATTCCGACCATCAGCACAAGAGGTCCTCCGAAACCGACGACAGTTGACTTCACTGCGTAAGCCTTGACCTCTCCACCTTCAATGCTCTCATAATACTCTGAAGGCTGTCCGCCTACAGAAATCGTCTTGGCCTCGGAGAGTTCACCTCCCTGGGGAAGGACTGCTCCGATGGACTCTTTGAGGAGCTTTTCGTTGGTTCGGTCGATAGGAGCCTTGGTGATCGCATACACTCCGGCAAGAAGAGCGGCGCAAACCAGGCAAGTGGTGAACAGGCAGATGACCATGTTCTTGAAATTCGATACTATAGCCATGACCTATGCCCTCCCGTATTTTTTCTGGTGGAACCACATGTTGAGAAGAGGAACGGCGGCGTTCATAAGGAGGAT
>DBWN01000257.1:13559-15836 GCA_002308935.1 Bacteroidales bacterium UBA1237
CCGATACCGAACACTATTCCGCCCTTCACGCTCATAGGGGAAGTCACGTAATCGGTCGCCATGAAGCATGAACCGAGGATCATACCACCGGTGAGGAGGTTGAAGACGGGATCGGTGAAGCGATCAGGAGCGCACAGCCAGAACACCAGTGAAACCACTGCGACTGTAGCCCAGATGCTGAGAGTGATATGAGGCCTGATGACCTTCTTGACCAGCAGGTAAACAAATCCGATCAGAAGCGCTATGGCCGAGATTTCTCCGGCGGAACCTCCGACGCTCGCGAAGAGCATCTGTCCGTAGGAAAGACCGTTGTCAGCCATGAGCTGAGGAACGGTGGATCCCTGAAGAAGTCCTTCCTTGATGATTCCGAGGGGTGTAGGACCGGAAACGGCGTCAACGCCGAAAAGTCCTTGAGGTGCCTCCCAATGTGTCATGTATGTAGGATATGACACCAAGAGGAAAACCCTACCCACGAGAGCCGGGTTGAAGACATTCTGTCCCAGACCGCCGAATGTGAGTTTGCCCACACCGATCGCGACAGCGGCTCCGATGAAGACAACCCACCAGGGAGTCGTGTAAGGGAGGTTCAGGGCGAGAAGAAGGCCGGTGACGGCTGCTGAGAAATCACCTATGGTGCTCTCCTTCTTCATCATATATCTTGTGATGACATACTCCAACACAAGGCATGACAGCACGCTTACCGCCAACACGAGGAGTTCCTTCCATCCGTAGAATACCACGGAAACGAGGACGGCAGGAAGAAGAGCTATCACGACATCACGCATCAGGCTCTTTGTGGAGTCTTTCGCATGAATGTGCGGAGATGGTGAAACCAATAATCTGCTCATCTTTTATGATTATATATTGTAGATCCTTACTTATCTGGTGATTACTTGGCGGCCTGGGCGGCTTTGCGTGCCCTGATTATTCCCAGTACCTGGCCCTTGGCGGGACGGATGATATCCAGCAGAGGGATGTGGGCGGGGCAGCTGTAAAGGCAGCAGCCGCATTCGATGCAGTCCTGCACAGCATTGTCCTCGAGTTCGTCAGTCTTCCCGGCCCTTGCAAGGCGGTTCAGAAGGAACGGCTCAAGACCCATGGGGCAAGCCTGTGCGCATTTGCCGCACCTGATGCAAGGCCCTTCGGGTTCCCTCTTGGTCTGCTTTGCGGTAAGGAAAAGGAGTGCTGAAGTTCCCTTCAGGGTAGCGGCTTCCATATTGGCGATCGCCCTTCCCATCATAGGACCTCCGCTGATGACCTTGGCGGCATCCGCGGGCATTCCTCCGAGATAGTCCACTATATAATTGAGAGGAGTACCGACCCTCACCAGGAGATTGGCCTGACGGGGGAAGCATTCTCCAGTCACCGTCACCGAATTGTCCACGATGGGTTTATTCTTCTGGACAGCATCGTAAACAGCAAGGGCGGTAGCCACATTCTGGACCACGGCACCTACGTCGATGGGGAGTCCGCCTGAAGCGACCTGACGGCCCATGACAGCGTCAATGAGCTGTTTCTCACCTCCTTCGGGGTATTTCTTCATAAGGCTCATGACCTCGATTCCTCCGAACTTGGGAGAAACCGCCTTCAACTTGGCGAGCACTTCGTTGATATGGGCGATAGCCTCGGGCTTGTTGTCCTCTATGCCGATGGTAGCCTTGTCAACACCAAGGACCTGCTTGATGATGGCTGTTCCGACCACGACCTGCTCACCCTTCTCAAGAAGAGTACGGAAGTCGGAAGTGAGGTAAGGCTCACACTCGCAACCGTTGATGATCAGCATCTCGCACTTCTTTCCGGGAGGAGGGCTCAATTTGACATGTGTGGGGAAGGTAGCTCCACCAAGTCCGACCACTCCGCCCAGGCGGATTTTCTCGAGGATTTCCTTGTTGTCATCAATGATGTCGGTCACAAGGGTATCGGTCCTGTCGATGCCCTCCATCCATTCGTCGCCTTCGACAGCGATTTCGATGCACATCTGATTGTTTCCAGCGAGGTCCTTGCGAGGTGCGATTGACTTCACTTTTCCGGAAACGGATGAATGGATATAAGCTGAAACGAATCCTCCGGGTTCCGCTATCGGCTGGCCGACTTTGACGGTGTCACCGACGGCTACGATAGGTTTCGCAGGAGCTCCGATATGCTGTGAAAGCTGAATATAAACGGTCGCCGGAATCGGGAGGACCTCTATTGCGCAATCACGTGAGATTTTGCTGTCTGAGGGGTGGACTCCACCCAATGAGAATGTCCTTTTCATGCCTTGTCCTCCTTCTTTTC
>DBWN01000257.1:15886-16024 GCA_002308935.1 Bacteroidales bacterium UBA1237
GACTGCCGCTGCGGCGGCTTCTTTGGCTTTCCTGTTGCGCTCCTGGATTCTTGACTTCACCGCATCCTTGTCAAGAGGCTTGGGGAAGTTCACACCGTGGATAGCTCCTGTAGGGCACATTGCCTCGCACTCGCGGCA
>DBWN01000257.1:16088-23585 GCA_002308935.1 Bacteroidales bacterium UBA1237
CCAGCCGATACATGCGGCGGCGCAGACCTTCTTGGCGGCGGGTCCCTTGTCCTTGTTCATGCAAGAGACGTACACCCTCATGCCACGAGGCCCTTTCGCTCTGATTTCAATAATACCCTTGGGGCAAGCCTTGGAGCAGGCTCCGCAGGCGGTACACTTCTCCTGGTCGACTACAGGAAGGCCTGTAGCGGGATCCATGGATATGGCCCCGAACTGGCAGGCGGCGACGCAGTCTCCGCAACCGAGGCACCCGAAAGCACAACCCGTATCACCGGAATAGAGGGCGGCTTTCACCTTGCATGAGGCGAACCCGTCATAATCGTTGACCTTGGGACGGTTCTCACAAGTACCGTTGCATCTTACTACAGCTACCTGAGGGGCTTTCTCCTGGACAGTATATCCGAGGATTGCGGCAACCTTCTTCATGACTTCATTACCGCCCACAGGACAGTAATTGTTGTCAAGATTGGGTGCTTTCACGGCAGCATCTGCGAATGCGCGGCATCCCGCGAAACCGCAACCGCCACAATTTGCACCCGGCATCACTTTCTCCACTTCATCGATCCTGGGGTCCTCCACGACCTTGAACTTCTCAGCGACAAGATAGAGGATGACCGCAAGCACAAGACCTAGAAGGGCAATGATTGCGATAGTCCAGATAATTGTTGTTGTCATTTTATGTGGTAATCAAATAATTTCCAAACAGTCACACACTCCGCGGTCTGCGGAGATAAAACACATATTCCCTGGAGAGGCGGTTCCTGAAAAGGTATACTGCCCCATACCAGAGAGCCATACCCCCAAGCCCTATCGCTCCTATAAGGAGTTCATGCATGGAAGTATAGGACAAAGATACTACTAAAATCAATAAAATGAAAAGAGGAGCCACGTAAGCAAGAAGAACTGCTTTCGCCCCCATGGCACTCCCAAGGACAACTTCCACCTTGTCTCCGGGCTTGTATCCGGGGTTCAGAGCGGTGGACACTTCGATGTCTTTGGTGGTGGCGTCGAGCGAAGTGCACAGACCTGCAGCATGGCATGAAGCACAAGCGGACTTGGCCTCGATGGCGACTTTCGTTATCTTGGGTCCTACTTCCCGGACCACTCCTTCATGAGAAAGTTCGTCCTTCATATTTTACTTGGAAACAATGGACGAGAAGGGATTCTTCAATCCGTCATACGCGGAAAGCCTTCCGGAGATGTACCCGATCCTGATCGGTGTTTCGAAATACACAAGAAGACGGTTGTCATCGTCCGTGAACCACATCGTTCCGTCAGCATCCTCGTCTTCACCGAAAACATCTCCGGCTACGAGTTTGACAATGAACTTCATGGTTTTGACTTCACCGAGCCCTTTGATTTTTTTGACTTCCCTGCCTTTCCATATGAAATATATGTTGCATATGTCATCATCCACCGCGAATGTCATCGGATACTTCACATCCTGCTGGATAGCGTCGAAGTCCAGATTTCGCGCGTAATAGAAAAGGGATATGACATCATACATGCAATCCGAAAGGGGCATCTCCTCTGTACGGGGTCCCTTACGTTTGCTGTCAAGAGAAGCTTCAATATAAGGGGAAGGGGTGTTCCACCTGAAGACATAATCATTAGTTGAGAACCAGTTGCCCTCTTTGGTGTCACGTGTGAAGCGCCTCGGGACCATTCCTTCAGGTGAAAACCAGCTTCTGAAATCCTCCCTCATCTTGAAGAAAGGATCGTAGATCTTCGCATTCTTACCGAAGAGTCTGGCGTAATAAACCTGCCTTCCTCCAAGGGTCGTTTCCTCCAGATTGAGGGTGGCGTTCGCCACATCGGCGTTGATAGGTCCCCAGACGTAATGGACGGAAAAAGTGAGTTTCTCCCCCGGAGCATAAGCCAGGCTCTCGGGAGTAAGGTCACGGGTGGGAAGGCATCCCGGTCCCTTGTCCTGCGAAAAACCATTTACTGCGGCGACAAAAAGGATTGCCGCTGCAGCCATCATGCGCATATGGGACAAAAGTATGAATTTTCCGTTCGTTCTCATGGCGAAATCAGGTATTGCGGATCCGTCAGCTCACCTTATCTGTAAGAAGGATTACCGAATCCATCCGAATAACCATCAAAATTCTCGCCATAAGAAGGTGAAGGACCGTAACCACCTGAGGGATAGTCATCATTCATGGCCGAACCGATCTCTCCTGCCTGGGTTACTAGATTGTCATCCACTTCTACGAAACGGACCTGCTCGCTCTTGAACCGCATAGGGATATCGGCAGTTTCACCATTACGGTGCTTGGCTATGATGATCTGGGTAGTCTCCTTGCCGTCAGGAGTTTCGGAGAGTCCCAGATAGTCGGGTCTGTGAACGAAGATGACCATATCGGCGTCCTGCTCAATCGAGCCGGACTCACGAAGGTCGCTAAGCTGAGGTTTTCCTGTGCCACCGGTCCTCTGGACAGCCTGCCTTGAAAGCTGTGAAAGGGCAATGATGGGGACATCAAGCTCTTTGGCGGTAGCCTTAAGCGTCCTGGAGATGGCTGCGACTTCCTGCTCTCTCATTCCCCTCAAGTCAGCAGGACCCTGCATCAGCTGAAGGTAGTCGACAATGACCAGACGGACACCCTTTGACTTGACGAGCCTCTTGACCTTGGTTCTGAATTCCATGACAGGAAGGCTGGGGGTATCGTCAACATACAGGGGAGCCTTGGAAAGAGCCTTGAGTTTGAACTCGAGCTGCTCCCACTCATAAGGTTCAAGAGTCTTACCACCTTTTATCTTCTCAGCGCTCAGTCCAGTCTCAGAGACCATCAGCCTCTTCGCAAGCTGGATAGCAGGCATTTCAAGCGAGAAAACCGCAACGGGCATGTTGTGGTCCACGGCCGCATTCCTTGCTATATTCAGAGCGAAAGCGGTCTTTCCTACCGAAGGACGGGCGGCAAGGATTATAAGGTCACTCCTCTGCCATCCCATGGTGATATGGTCAATGGAAGGATACCCTGAAGGGACACCGCTGATACCGCTCTGACCCTGCATCTTCTCGATCTCATCCATGGCGGACTTGATGACCGAACCGATCTCCTGCACATCCTTCTTGACATTGTTCTGGATGGCGGCGTAGACCTTGCTCTGGGCATTGTCGACAAGGTCGTCGACATTTACCGAATCGTCATATGAATCATGCAGGATGGAAAGGGACGCTGAAATAAGGTCCCTCTGTATCGTCTTCTGCTTGAGGATCTTGAGATAGAACTCGATATTCGCCGCAGCACCTATCTTCTGGGATAGTGCGGCGAGAACAACGGGACCGCCCACTTCTTCGAGCTTGCCCATTGAGGACAGCTTCTGGGAAACGGAAAGAAGGTCAAGAGCCTCATGCTCATTGACCAGCTTGACCATGGCTTCGAATATGGTCCGGTGCTTGGGATCATAGAAACAGGACGGGGACAATTCCTCCATTGCCTCATCGACACAGTTCGGTTCGATGAGCAGGGCGCCCAACACTGCTTCCTCGAAATCAAGGGCCTGAGGGGGTTTGTTTCCCATCTCAAGGCCCAGTGTATCGAGATTCACATCCTGGCCACCCTTGGTTTTCTTCTGGGCGGGCATGTGTGTTATTCCTTATTGGAGAAGTCGGGGTTGACGATTATCCTTCCGCAGTGCTCGCAGATGATGAGTTTCTTGTTCGAAGAAATCTCGATGAGCCTCTGAGGGATTATCATGTTGAAGCAACCGCCGCAAGCGTTGCCGTTGTAAACGGTGACGACTGCAAGGTGGTTGTGGACGCTTTCACGGATCCTCTCATAAGCGGACATGGTCCTGGGATCGATGATGGAAGCGCATTTGCTCCTCTTTGCACGGAGTGCGTTCTCTTCCTTGGCTGTGGACTCGACGATGTTGTCAAGCTCTTCCTTCTTCACCTTGAGGTCCTCATTACGGACATCAATAAGGTCTTTCATGTCCTCAAGGTCGGCCTTGCGTACAAGGATTTCGCTCTTGATTTCGCCGATATGCTTCTCAGCGATCTTGCGGAGAAGTTCCTGGTTTTCGATCTCCTTGTTGATGGAGTCGTACTCACGGCTGTTGGAGATGTTGTTCAGCTGCTCGTTGTACTTGGCGATCTGGGTGTCGCACTCAATGATGTTCTCCTTGTTCTGGGCAATGGACTCGTTGAAGCCTTCGATCTCAGCGCTGATCGCGGCGGCCTTGCCTTTAAGGACAGATATCTCCTCCTCCAGGGCAGCTACCTCTGAAGGGAGTTCTCCGCGGAGCTGGAGGATCTTGTCAATCTCGGAATCAGCCTGCTGAAGATCGTACAGGGTCCTGAGCTTTTCCTCTACGCTGAGTTCCGAATCCGCGAAGTTCTTCTGGATTGATACGAAAGTCTCCCTCTGATCGATGGGGGTGTCAACTTTCTTGATTTTCTTTGCCATATGTTTTATTCGAATAAAATATTCCCGTTAAAAATTGATGCTTGGCGCCTTTTGGGGAAAGGACGGCAAAGTTACGCAAAAATCCCGATAATTCTATAGACTTCTGCGTATTTCGTCAAGTTGCGTCCTTATCTCACGCAATGAGTTGAGGGCTTTGACTCTTCCTTCGACCTTCTTCCGCTCCTGGGCAAGGTACTGCGCAGCTCCGTCAAGAGTCATTCCTCTGGACTTTATGAGGAGGTGAAGCTGCTTGAGTGTCTCGATGTCCTCATTGGTATATACCCTGTTCCCCCTGGAGTTGCGCTTGGGCTTGAGGAACCTCTCGAAGGTGTTGGTCCAGAAACGGACCAGCGATGTGCTTTCACCGAGAATTTCGGAAACCTCTCCGATTGAGTAGTAAATCTTTTCCATATCCGTGAATGTGTCTTTTTATTCCAATGACTGTCCAGTGCTGGCCGTCATGAAAGCCATGGCTGCATATTGGGCAATGTCTACGGAACCGAACATGTACCCGAGAGGATCTTTCGGTTCACCATCCAGCAGGACTTCATAGTGAAGATGGGGAGCGAATGAACTTCCGGTCATTCCGACCGTCGCTATCTTGGCGCCCTTCTTGACCTTCTGCCCCTTGTAAACCTTGATATCGGCAAGATGGCAATACTTTGTCATGTACCCGTTCCCGTGGTCAATCAGAACCGTATTGCCCATTCCTTTTCCAGACCTCTCGACATCCCGGACAGTTCCGTCCGCGGTGGCGAGAACAGGATCACCCTGCTGGGCGACAAGATCTATTCCCGTGTGGGGAATCTGGACCTTATAGAAAGGGCTCACCTTCTGCCCGACCGATGCACCGGTACTGGCATATCCGACTTCCTCCAAAGGAGCTGACATAGGAGGCAGTTTATAGCCGTCTTCCGCAAGTTTGGAGAAGATGGAAAGGAAGTTGTCCTCCACTTCGCCCGCTATAGCGGAAAGTTCCGTGGCTTTCGAGCTCGTATATCCGATTAGGTCATCTTTGCCCAATGTGTCGGAAGTGAACATCGTCTCTATTGAAGAAACCGGGTCCACCTCGGGAGCGTCGGCATTGAAAATCTCTCTGTAAATCGCATTGTCCCTGCTCTCCAGATCCTTCACGACATCGCTTACAAGCTTCTGCTTTTCAAGGAGTTCAGGATACAGCCTCTCATACATCCTGTTCTCCCTTCTGAGTTGACGTTCAGTATCCGTCAGAAGGAAGAACGACGCAACGACATAGATCACGACTGTGATGGACATTGAGGCCAGAAGGAAGCCGACTACGGAACGCACCTTGCCCCAGAAGGACTTCCTGACCTTCCGGAAACGTACGCTCTTGCTGTCATATTCGTATCTGACCATTTCTTTTGGGTGTCTGTCAATTGGGCATCTTTACTCTCGTATGAGGAGTCAGCACTTTGGAAGACTGCTGGGCAGCTTTTTTCACCATCTCAGCATACTCTTCCTTCGGCATCGTGAGATCCATGTAGTTCTCGGGGTTCACGTACTCGTCCCTGTACATGACCTCATAATGAAGGTGAGGACCTGTGACCCTTCCGGAATTGCCGCTCTCTCCAAGGCACTCTCCCCTCTTGATACTCATCCCTTCCGCGACATAGATGCTCTTCATATGGGCGTATCTTGTCTTATAGCCGAAACCGTGGTCGATCACAACGGAATTGCCGTATCCGAAAAGTTCGAACTTCACGGACTCGATTACGCCGTCTCCTGTCGCATATACCGGATTGCCGGGAGGACATGCGAAATCAAATCCCGTATGCATCTTGGAAGATCCGGTTATAGGGTCAGAGCGATATCCGAAAGGACTTGTGAGGGTATATTTCGAATCATCGGTAAGGAACGGGGAGATCGCCGGAATGCAGGAAGCCATGTCCCCCGCTCTCTTTGAGATGGCTGATATCTCATCGAAAGACTTTGACTGGACATAGGTCTTCTTTGTAAGGATATCCTGTCTCATGGTCGTTCTCAGGAGGAGAGAATTCGGGCCCATAACGTCCAGATAACTGTACCTGTTCACACCTCCGAAGCCGGCATTCCTGACTTCAGGAGATATTTCATTCATACCGAAGATGTTACGGTAAATCTGGTCATCCCTCATCTGGAGTCCTGCAAGGGTGGACTCACACTGTTCCATCTCCTTTCCGAGCACTTCAAGACGGGACACCCACTCGGCGTTCTGTTTCTTCAGGATAGTGGTTTTAGGAAGTTCCAGACCGAAGACGGAAGTGTACAGCCAGAAATACACGAAACACATCGCGATTATCCCAAGAGATTTGAACAGGAAATCCAGGAAACGCGACTTCGCGGAGACCTTGTCTATCTCATAGAGCAGGGTTTCCGGATTGATTTTGTATTTCTTCCTGGATGGCATTATGGTCTTCCTTTCAGTGGCAACTCTCACCAAGGCTTCGCCTTTATGGATGCCGTAGCCCACAAATATAGGCTTTTTTGCAGAATTTGTTGTAATTTTGCAGTTTGCTGCAGCATATGGCCAGTCCTGACGACTGAAAATGTTGTGCCAAACTTCCAAAACAGAAATCAATACAGATGATGACATCAAAAGAAATACGCAAGAAGTATCTTGACTTTTTCGCATCCAAGGGACACACTGTAGTACCCTCTGCGCCCATGGTCATAAAGAATGACCCTACCCTCATGTTCACCAATGCAGGAATGAACCAGTTCAAGGACATCTTCCTCGGCAATTCCACCCCCAAGTTCAAAAGGGCGACGGACAGCCAGAAATGTCTCCGAGTAAGCGGAAAGCACAATGACCTCGAAGCGGTAGGTCATGACGGAAGGCACCATACCATGTTCGAGATGCTCGGCAACTGGAGCTTCGGGGATTATTTCAAGAACGAGGCGATAGACTGGGCATGGGAGCTCCTTACCGAGGTGTACGGCATCGACAAGTCGATTCTCTACGCCACCGTATTTGAGGGAGACAAGGCTGACGGGACTACCCTTGATGAAGAAGCAAGAGTCGCTTGGCTCCGCCACCTTCCCGCAGACCATGTCCTTCTCGGCAACAAGCATGACAACTTCTGGG
>DBWN01000257.1:23690-26366 GCA_002308935.1 Bacteroidales bacterium UBA1237
GTCTTCATGCAGTACAACCGCAAAGCTGACGGCCATCTGGATCTCCTCCCCAACAAGAACATCGACACCGGAATGGGATTCGAGAGGCTTTGCATGATCCTTCAGGGAAAGAGCAGCAACTACGAGACCGATGTTTTCAGCGGACTCATTTCCAAGGTCGAGGAATTCTCCGGCCACCGTTACCATGAGAACCCCGACACTGAAGTGGCCATGAGAGTGATCGCCGACCATATAAGGGCTATCGCATTCTCCATCGCTGACGGACAGCTCCCTTCCAACGTGAAGGCCGGATACGTCATAAGGAGGATCCTCAGGAGGGCCGTCCGTTACGGCTACACCTTCCTCGGATTCAATGAGCCTTTCCTCTGCCGCCTTGTCGACCAGCTCGCCGCTGACATGGGAGAAGCCTATCCTGAAATCATCGCCCAGAAGAAACTCATCGAAACCGTCATCCGTGAAGAGGAGATGGCTTTCCTGCGCACTCTTGACCGCGGAATCCGCCTCATGGACGAATACATCGCTAAATCCAAGGACAAAGGAGAGATCTCCGGAGTCGACGCATTCGTTCTTTACGACACTTACGGATTCCCGATCGACCTGACTTCCCTTATTGCCGGAGAGGCCGGACTGTCAGTCGACATGGAAGGATTCAATGTGGAGCTGGGCAAGCAGAAGGAAAGGGCCAGGAACGCAACCGCGAACGAATTCGGCGACTGGACCATATTCAACGATGCCACCGATTCAGAGTTCGTCGGATATGACGTACTCAGTCTGGAGGGAGCCACCCTCCTGAAGCACAGGACCGTCAAGCAGAAGAACCGCACCATGATCCAGTTGGTCTTCGACCGCACTCCTTTCTATGCTGAAATGGGCGGACAGGTAGGTGACACAGGATACGTCCTGGCCGCTGACGGACAGAAGATAAACATCCTCAATACAGTCAAGGAAAACAACCTTACGATTCATATCGCAGAGGCTGTCCCTGACGACTGCGAAGGTGCTTTCACTCTTTGCGTAGACGCTGAAAGAAGAAAGAAGATTGCAGCGAACCATACTGCTACCCACCTTCTTGACGAGGCCCTCCGTGAAATCCTCGGAAAACATGTGGAGCAGAAGGGTTCCTTCGTAGGCCCCGATTACTTCAGGTTCGATTTCTCCCACTTCTCCAAGATGACAGAGGAAGAGATGGCCGAGACTGAACGTATGGTGAACGCTCTCATCAGGAAGAACAGCCCTCTGGAAGAAAAGAGGGACGCTACCATGGAGGAAGCCAACGAAATGGGCGCAATCGCCCTCTTCGGTGAAAAATACGGAGACCGCGTCAGGGTCGTGAAGTTCGGAGACTCCGTTGAACTCTGCGGAGGAACCCACACTTCCGCTACCGGGAACATCGGATTCTTCAAGATCGTCTCTGAAAGTGCTATCGCCGCCGGAGTCAGGAGGATAGAGGCCGTCACAGGAGAAGCTGCAGAAACAATGGTGCTTGCCCTTCAGGACACCCTGAAAGCCGCTAAAGCCATGTTCAACAACGCACCTGACCTGAAGACGGCTATCCAGAAGACTCTTGCCGACAACAGCGCATTCAAGAAGGAAATCGAAGGCTATATCGCAGAGAAGACTGAGATTATGGCTAAGGAGCTCACGTCCAAAGCTGAGCTCATCGGAGGCATCAACGTCGTCAGAATGGATTCATCTGTCGATCCGGCGATGGTGCGTGCCTGCGCGACCATTCTCCAGAAAGAGGTCAAGAATTTCGTTCTTGCTGCAGCATTCCAGTATGACGGCAAGCCTAATCTGGTTCTCATGTACTCCCCCGACCTTGTAGCAAAAGGCAAGAACGCCGGAAAGGACATAAGAGAAGCAGCCAAGTTCATCCTCGGAGGAGGCGGTGGACAGCCCGGACTCGCCACAGCAGGCGGAAAGAACACCGATGGTCTTGGTCAGGCTCTTGACAAGATGGTAGAGACAGCTACCGCATAATTCCGTCAGGGCCATAAACGCCCCCATCAGGATGAAAAAACTCGACAAGTTCATATTGAAGTCGTTCATAGGACCGTTCTTCGGTATCCTTATCGTAGTCATTTTCATCCTGATGATGCAGTTTCTGTGGCTGTATATCGATGAGCTCGTCGGAAAAGGTCTTAGCCTCAAGATAATACTTGAGTTCATGATGTGGGGAAGCGCAACCATGCTCCCCATTTCATTGCCTTTGGCGACACTTCTGGCGTCAGTTATGACGCTTGGGCAGATGGCGGAAAACAATGAGCTCATCGCCATAAAAGCCTCGGGAACGTCCCTCTCCAGGGTGATGTTGCCCATTTTCATCTGTTCGTTCTTCATTTTCATAGGAGCCTATTTCGCGGCCAACAACCTTGTACCTGTAGCATACAACAAGATCTTCACCCTGAGGGATGACATCGGTAACACCAAGAACGAGATCAATATCCCGACCGGCACTTTCTATGACGGCATAGAAGGGTATATCCTCAGGATTGATGACCGGGACAAGAAGTCCGGTATGATGAAAGGCGTGATGGTTTATGACCACACGGACAACAAGGGGAACACATCCTTGACGGTAGCTGACTCCGCGATGATGAAGATGTCCAAAAACAAGGACTATCTCACTTTCCAACTCTATAGCGGCACCAGCTATCAGGAGACGAACACGATGAA
>DBWN01000257.1:26492-29573 GCA_002308935.1 Bacteroidales bacterium UBA1237
GACGTGGATTCCGCAAGGCACAACCTTGATTCAACAAGGACGCAACAGCACATGATGTTCTTCAGGTCCCGGTCTTTCGAGTATTATAACCAGATTGACACATCGGCGAATTTCGGAGGCACGACTCCATACGACATCTCCAAATTCAAGGATTGGAAGGATCCCACGCTTGAGCAGCAGGCTGTCCAAAGCGCCATAACGATTTCCGAGGAGATTTCTTCAAGGCTGAAGAACTACGACACGGACCGCTACCAATGGGACTGGATCATCCGACGCAGTACTGTAGAGATCCTCAAAAAGATCGCGCAGGCGCTCGCGTGTATAATAATGTTCCTTATCGGAGCGCCGATAGGAGCTTTCGTCAACAAGAAGGGCGGAATGGGCACCAACGTCATCATCGCGGTCCTTTTCTTCGTCCTTTATTGGGTTGTGGATATAACCGGAATCAAGCTCGCGAATGACGGTGCCGTGAAGGAGGCGATCGGAGTATTCGTCTCCACGTTAGTTCTTTTCCCGATAGGTGCGTACCTCTCTTGGAAGGCGATACATGATTCAGCGGTTCTCAAGACCGAGAACTTCGGCCAGTGGTGGAGAAAAATCAAATCTAAGGTAATGGGGATATTCCGTAAAGAAAGAATAGTCTACATGGGCACTCCGGAGTTCGCCGTAGCGCCTCTTGAAGCACTTATCAAAGAAGGATACAATGTCGTGGGAGTGGTCACAGTTGCCGACAAGCCGAGCGGCAGAGGTCTGAAGGTCAATGAAAGCCCCGTGAAGAAATTCGCAGTGGAACACGGCATACCCGTTCTTCAGCCTCTCAAACTCAGAGACCCGGAGTTCCTTGAACAGCTCGCAGCCTTCAAGGCTGACATGTTCGTGGTTGTCGCATTCAGGATGCTGCCAGATGTCGTCTGGAAGATGCCGCCTCTGGGGACCTTCAACCTGCATGCTGCGCTTCTTCCTCAGTACCGCGGAGCCGCACCTATCAACTGGGCGGTAATCAACGGAGAAAGGAGGTCCGGTGTCACCACGTTCATGATTGACCAGAACATCGACACCGGCGGAATCATGCTCCGCCAGGACGTAAAGATCGGCCCTGAGGATACTGCAGGAGACCTCCACGATGCTTTGATGCCGATCGGAGCCGAACTTGTTGTACAAACGGTGCAAGGCCTGATAGAGAAGAATATCGAGACCAGGGTGCAGAGGAGTTTCGTACAGGGTTCCGAGGTTCTCAAACCCGCACCAAAGCTCTCAAGGGAACTCTGCCATATTGATTGGGAAGCTCCTTCCCACGAGATCCACAACCTCATCCGCGGATTGAGTCCATATCCGACAGCTTTCACCATGCTCGCCAAGGACGAAGGAGACGGAGTACAGCTCAAGGTGTTCCGCTCGAAGATCGCCGAAGACCTCTCCATTCCTGAAGGTACTGTTCCAGGAACCGTTCTGTCAGACGGAAAGTCATACTTTGCCGTCACGACCAAGGATGGAGCCCTTTACCTTGAAGACGTACAACTTTCCGGAAAGAAACGGATGGAAGTAAAAGCCTTCCTGGCTGGATTCCGGGATCCGGAATCCTACCATGCGACAAAAGGCACCTCACATGAGGAAATCATGAAGACAAGGTCTCAGGAAGAGCAATAATCACGGATAAGCGGCTATGGGAAGAACAGCGGTTATAATAGGAGCCGGGGAATTCCCCCGTAAACCTTACCCCAGATATCTTATCAGCAGTGCTGATATCATCATCTGCTGTGACAACGCTTTCAGTACATATTTGAGGGCGATGAGTTCTTTGTTCCCAGGAGAGGAAAGATATCCTGACGCTGTTGTCGGAGACATGGATTCACTGAAAGAATCCATAAAAAAGAAGTATTCGTCCAAGGTGAAGTTCTTCCATGAGAGTGAACAGGACGATAATGACCAGACAAAAGCGGTAAGATACCTTCTTAACAATTATCCTGACGTCACTTCTATACATATAATTGGAGCCAGCGGGAAAAGAGAGGACCATACAATCGGCAACATCTCCTTGCTCATGGAGTATCACCGGAAATTCGACATCTCCGGAATAGAGATGGACATGGTATCCGACCACAGTACGATATTCGCGATAACGGACAGTTGTGAACTTGCTATCGGGAAAGGCAGAAGGATTTCAATCATTACTCCCGACAACAGCCTTACCATAAAATCCACTGGTCTGGAGTGGCCTTTAGACGAGGTCGTTTTCGACAACTGGTGGAAAGCCACACTCAACAGAGCTTCTGAAGATACAGTCAAACTGACTTTCAGCCATCCTTCCAGAGCTGTAATCATTTTGGATTGACATCCTTGCAAATATTTCCCGAAAACGAGAGAAAAACACGGTTTTTCCCTCTCAAATGCCGTTTGGGGTATTTGAGAATTACCGACAATTGGATTATTTTTGCAAATACGTATTTGCTTATATAACGAACACAACAATCAAAAGATCTTTCACGCTATGCTCAGGAAAATCAGAATAGCCCTAGCCGCCATCTTCTTCATTGCCATAACGTTGATGTTCCTTGACTTCACGGGAACCCTTCACACTTGGTTCTCATGGATGGCCAAACTCCAGTTTCTGCCTGCCGTCTTGGCGCTCAATGTAGGCGTCATAGTCCTTTTGGTGCTGCTGACTCTTATTTTCGGAAGAGTTTATTGCTCCGTAATATGCCCTATGGGCGTATTCCAGGACGTTGTCTCCCACATAAGCGGGATGAGGAACAAGGGCAAGAAAAAAATGCGTTTCACTCCCTCAAAGGAAAAGAAATGGCTCCGTTATGGAGTATGGGTTGTATTCGTCATCTGCCTTATCGCCGGTATTCAGACGATAGTGGCTCTGTTGGCTCCATATTCTTCATATGGCAGGATAGTCCAAAGCGTTTTCGCTCCTCTGTATCAGTGGGGCAACAACCTGTTCGCCCATATAGCGGAACGTGCGGACAGCTATGCTTTCTACCCCAAGGAAGTCTGGCTCAAGAGTCTTCCCACCCTTATCATAGCAGTTGTCACACTCATTGCTGTTGTGATTCTTGCGTGGAGGAACGGAAGGAC
>DBWN01000257.1:29617-31606 GCA_002308935.1 Bacteroidales bacterium UBA1237
CCCATGATCGATACCGAGAAGTGCAAGAACTGCCATATCTGCGAGCGCAAGTGCAAGACCGCATGTATCGATATCAAAGAACACAAGGTGGATTATTCAAGATGCGTTGATTGCTTCAACTGTATAGAAAACTGCAAGTTCGGAGCGATGAAATACCGCTTCGCATACGGAAAGAAGGCCGAACCCGCTCCTGTTAACCCCACTCCCGTCAAAGAGACAACCCAAGAAGGAAGTGATGCCGGAAGAAGGGCATTCATAGCTTCTTCAGCCATAGCTCTCACGTCAGCGGCTCTTCATGCTCAAGACAAGAAGACAGATGGTGGCCTCGCCACCATTCTTCCCAAAAAGAAGATAGAAAGAGAGACCCCCATTACTCCTTTCGGTTCTGAAAGTGTGAAGGATTTCTACAGAAAATGCACAGCTTGCCAGCTCTGCGTATCGGCATGCCCCAACAATGTGCTCAGGCCTTCAAGTGACCTCAATCACCTCATGCAACCGGAAATGTCCTACGAAAAAGGATACTGCCGCCCTGAGTGTACCAAGTGTTCCGAGGTTTGCCCTGCAGGCGCGATCAAGAAGATAACTCCTGCTGAGAAGACTTCCTTCAAAGTCGGAATCGCACAGTGGAACAGGGATCTATGCGTCGTTCTTACCGATGGGGTCGACTGCGGCAACTGCGCAAGGCATTGCCCTACCGGTGCGATCATGATGGTGAGCCTCAATCCAGACAACCCCAGATCGCCTAAGATTCCTGCTGTGAACGAGGCCGTCTGCATCGGATGCGGCGCCTGCGAGAACCTGTGCCCGGCAAGACCTATTAGCGCTATCACAGTCAACGGACTTCAAGTCCACATCAAAAATTAAGGAGGGTTTTATGGGAAAGAATATTTCTAGAAGGTCCTTCCTGAAAATCGCCAGTGCCTCAAGCGTAGCGGCAGGGGCCACTCTACTTACCGGATGCGGACCCGAAGAAAGCAAGAAATCCCCCTCTTCCTCAGCATTGCCGGCCAACTCAGAGGGAATGGCTTACCATACCAACGAGCACAACGGAGACAAAGTCTCTTTGCTTGGATACGGCTGCATGCGATGGCCTATGATAAAGGACAAGGACGGGAAAGACATAATAGACCAAGAAAAAGTCAATGAACTGATCGATGTCGCGATGAAGAACGGCATCAACTATTATGACACTTCTCCTGCTTATCTTCAGGGCCAATCGGAGAAAGCTTCCGGTATCGCCCTCAACAGATATCCCAGAAAAGACTTCTATCTCGCCACAAAGCTCTCGAACTTCAACAATTGGAGCAAAGAAGCTTCTGAGGAGATGTACTACGATTCCTTTGAACAGATGGAAACCGATTATTTCGATTACTATCTTCTCCATTCCATCGGAAACGGCGGATATGAGGCTTTCGCTCAAAGGTACGTGGACAACGGGATGATGGAATTCCTGGAGAAGAAAAGGGAGGCTGGAGAAATACGCCAGCTCGGATTCTCATTCCACGGGAACCAGGAGGCCTTCGACAGGTTCATGGAGCTGCATGACAAGTACCATTGGGACTTTGTACAGATCCAGATGAATTATGTGGACTGGAGACATGCTGATGGAAGGCGTAACGTGAATGCTGAATACCTTTATGAGGAACTGGACAAACGTTCACTCCCTATTGTCATTATGGAGCCCCTTCAGGGAGGCAGGCTCGCCAGTGTCCCGGACAATGTGGCGGCATTGCTTAAAGAGCGTGATCCTGAAAAGTCCATCGCTTCATGGGCATTCAGATTCGTAGGTTCCCATCCTAGGGTACTTACTGCATTGTCTGGAATGACATATATGGAGCATCTTGAGGATAACCTCAAGACATTCCTGAATTTCCAACCGCTTTCAGAGGATGACTTCGAATTCCTGGAGAAAATGGCTGTTTTGATGAAAGAATATCCCACTGTTGATTGCAACATGTGCAAATACTGCATGCCATGCCCTTATGGAAT
>DBWN01000274.1 GCA_002308935.1 Bacteroidales bacterium UBA1237
CCGGTCTTTTTCGTCTCGATGTCGGATGCTGTCAGCACCGACCGCGTAATGGTGCTCATTTCCTCCTCGGCAACGAAGAAGGAGACGGCACTTGTGGGGGTTGGATTGATATCGTCATCCTGGATTTCTCTTTGGGAGCATGCTGCCACCCCCGCAAGGAGAGACCACCCAAAGATGAATCCCACAGTTGACTTCCAAAGATTATTCAAAACCATAGCAAAACACAACCTTCTACTGCTCATAATAAGTAAACGTCTGGCCGTTTTCCCAGCCTTCGACCATAATCAGAATCTGGCCGAGGACAAGGTCAATGGTGATATAGATGTCCTGCAACTCTTCCGCCTTCCAGTCGTAGCCAGTGCGGACGATATACTGGCCAAGTGGGAAAGCAGCGACTTTCCCGTAAGCACCGTCTCCCATTTTCATGAACAGACTGACAGTCATGGAGTCGTCCGTCTGACGTGGGATACGGAAATCGACAACACGAGCTCCTTTTTCGGGGACGGGTTCGCAACGGAACTCCCCGGGAACGGCTTCGAAGTTCAGAAGGTCAAAACCGCATGTATTGCCCTCCACTAGGAAACGGAACTCTTGCATTTCGGCGGGGGAACACAGGATATCCAGATGGACAGTGCAGAATTGCTTGCGAAAACTGATTTCGGCATATGCGATTTCCCCACTGGCGTCGACTTCGGAATGGTAGGCATATAGACTGTCGGATTGTTCACCTAGCGGAATGGTCACGCGATGGCCTTCATTCTTCGCCTTTTCCACACCACGGAAGGCGGATAAAAGGAAATGACCCTTATGGATGCCACGCTCCCAGTATGGATCAAAATCCGGAACCCTAACGCCAGCACGGAACATCTCGGCGTCGTTCCATCCGAGCAAGCCAATGTTAGCATCAGCTGGAACAGCCTGATTCTCTGCGAGAGAGACCTTCAGATAGCACGGACAGGTCTCGCGATTCTCCTTCACCGAACAGGACGAGGCGAACCCAACTAGCAGGAGGACTGGTAATACTTTATATAGGAGAAGGAGTTTATTCATGTCCACTCATATTCATTCAAGGTCACATATCAGGAGTTTTCCGTTACCGTGTATGGACCATACCAATCATCAGTAGCCGTCTCCCAGGTCACCGTTACCGCTCCTGGAGTTTCCACTTCAGGATCAGTAGAGCCAGGCCGGCTGATGGTCACGTCAGACATGATATAGGAATTGTTCCTTTCAGAAGGAGGTAGGGAGACCACATAATAATATGTCGTCCCATCCAGGGAACACTCCAGGACCAGCCGCGTCCTGTGGTAACATGATCCACCGTTCTCCCAAGACCAAAGTGCGCCGGGTTGGTCCTGTTCTTCCGTAACTATATTCGGGCAAAAGTAAAAGGTATGGGCCGTTTCATATGTTCCACCGTCAGCAGTAATCACGGCATTGATGGAATCATCCCCCGTCAAGGCGTCCATTGCCTCCGAGGTGCCCGAAACTGCCTCGGAACCATTGTAATAACCAGAACCTGATGTATGATAACCCATTGTATTATACCATAGATTCCTAGCCCAGAACCAATCAGAGCCATAAACAGAACCTGCATATAATGTACACACATTAGTCAGGTACATCCTTTTCAATATGAAAGCCTTGGCCTTCCAAATGTCTTCGGACATATTGACAGTCACTTTTGTCACTTCCGCCTTGGCAACGATTCGTTCAACGGAAATGTACCTCGTTCCGCTATCGCCAATAGTCATACCCGTGCCTCCTAACATAAAAAGGCTATTTCTCTTGTTTGACACCAGGGCATATTTTTTACCAGAGAAATCTGAATAGGAGGTGATATCCGATGGGTCGAAAACATCATCCCCGGATGTAGGATAATTACAAACAGCAGAAATGCGATATTGACCCTTTGCCAAAGTCCTGACAACCGACTGCTCGCCAGCTGAGATGCCCCCACTCGACTCCACTACTGTAGGCTCGCCAATAAGACTCCCGCCGCGGGTAAAGACATACAGCACCCATCTTTCTACATTTGATTCTTCCGCATCCGTCACACCCACCATGCGAGTTGCATCCGGAGAGCCCAGCCTGAACTCGACAGAAATGACATCTCCCTCCTCACCAATCGACCCGTTTGGAAAAGACTTGTTGCATGCAGACAGAATAATAACCCCTATAAGTCCCGTAAGGGCCATTTTCCCAGCACTGCCAATTCTATATATCAAACCTTTCATTCTTGGGACTTTCATTGGAATACAGTAATAACTTCGCCGTCTTTCCATGACTCTACGGCAACGGAATACCGAACATCATCCCGCTCGACCGGTTTGTCTGGGCCGGATGAGCCGGGGCCCGTCAGGGTCAGTGAACGAATGATATAGTGTCTATTGCAGGCCATCGCAGGCAGATCGATCGGATACCAGTTGGATGAGCCGTCTAGCAGGATCTCCACGGCAATACGGGTATTCCGGGCCGACCATCCGGTCGTGTTGGAGGACGTTACATCGTTGGCTGTCGGGTTCGGCATACAATACAATGGAGACTCCGTACGGAAGGGTACTTCATCGGACAGCAATATCCCGTAATCCTTTACCGTCAGGTCGGCTATTAGTGGGGAAAGTCCAGAGTCAATGCCCATCTTGTTGTACCAGATCTCACCGACCGTTGGAATCCCAGAATAGGGTGTACTTCCGACTACGTTGACAAGCGCTATCCGTCCCAGACGGACTTCTGTCGCCATCCTGAAGGCATCGGGCCACTTTACCGTCAAACTCTCCACGGTCACCTTGCAAGCGTAGCGCTTGAGAGAGACAGGAACCGTTCCATACACAGCCCCTTCAGGGAAAACACCGCTACCCACCATAATCAGGGACCGTTCCGTCCCGTCCGTTATCTCCGTCACAGCTTTTAGGAAATCTGCCTTTCGCACGAAAGAAGACAGTTTCCCCTCAGGAACATTCGCCAGAACATACCACTCGAGAGGCTGGCTTTCCTTGCCGAGTTCCACGATAACGCTGCTGACCGCAGCACCTCCGTTATAGGAATGAGCAGAACCCTCCAGCAAGCCGTCCAAAGAACGAAAGACAAGGACATCCAGACTGGTCACATTTCCTTCGAAGGGTGTGACAGACGCCCTCGTCTGGGACTCGTTCAAGACAAACGTCAC
>DBWN01000224.1:0-6487 GCA_002308935.1 Bacteroidales bacterium UBA1237
TCAAGGACTTTTTGGTCACCCTCATCCGCCTGTTATATATTGTAATAGGGTGTCTATTTGATGTCGAACCTGAAGCCCGCCTCAAGATTCATAAGAAGCGGCATCTGGGTCCTGATGCTAGTCGGTTGACCACAATCGAAGTAATATCTCAAGCTGGGATCAAAGTACAGGTTCAAGCCGCCAGCGATACGGAACTGGAGTCCAATACCGGCAGTAGCGGAGAACTGGACACCGTCCACGCTCTGATGGTAGTGGGCATCTGAAGGAGATGCCGGAATACGGTATTTGTTCGCGACAGCCTTCTCGACAGTGCCTCCTGCGTAAGAATAGAATCCAAGTCTGTCGTTCGAGAAGAATGTGTAATATATATTGACAGGAATACCGACATAGTGAAGGGTGTTGTGAATGTCAGCATTCACCTTCCGAACAATCTCTCCATTGTTCACTTCAGTATAGATTCCATTGAACGTCCTCTGAAGCCTTGAGTAGCTGATACCCGTTCCGATGGACCATCTTGGTGAAAGTCCGATTCTCACCCCAAGTCCGACAGAGTAAGGTATGGAGTAATTGCTCTCCTTGCTGACCTCCTGGACAGAAGATTCCGTGGGAGCTGCACCTGGAGCCAGACGAGGATTGAAACCGGCTGTGGGTGAAGGGGAACCGTTGCTCTGGACATCACCTCCCAAAGAAATGGAAATGCCTCTTCCGGTTTCATCATGCGAATCTTCCCATTCCATCATGGCAAAAGGATCGACAAAAGCCGTCTCCTTGTCTTGCGCAGATTGAACGGGTTGCGATATCGCTGTGCGAGTTTCTTCTTCGGGAATATTGTTGTCAACGGCCTGCTCGGTAATCTCTTCCTCCTGTGGAAGAATCACCTCAGGCTCCTCGGCAATACTTACGACGGGCTCCTTTCCGGTGCCATTCAACTGAACGGGAGCCTTGGCTGCAGGACGTGAAGGAAGAACCTGTGCAATAGCTGAAGATGGGGTTTCCTTTTCAACGACTGCAAACGCGGCATCCTGCCCGTTTTCAGAAGACAACGTCTCCGGACGGGTCGTGATCATTTCTTCTTGGCTTTCTGCGACAAGAGCGGCCTTGGGAGTTTCCGCACCGGGCTTCCCTCCGAGAAGGAATACCCCGACTGCGATTGCAGCTGCAGCAGAGGCGACAGCACCGGCCCACCTCAGCACCACGATACGCCTGCGCCTTGCGGCAGCCGCATCGAGACGTGAGGATACGGAGTTCCACACACGGGAGGGAACCTCCTCCTGTGCGTTCTCCATCATTGACCTGATCAAAAGGTCAAAATCCTTATTGCTGTCTGTCTGCATCTTAATATTTCTTTATCTTCTCCTGCAACATGTTCCTGGCCCTCAAAAGCTGGGATCTTGAAGTAGCCTCGGTTATTCCGAGAGCGGCTGCGATCTCCTTGTGGTTATACCCTTCGATGACGGACATGTTGAACACCGCCCTGTAACCAGAGGGAAGTTCGGATATCATCTTCATCAGTTCCTTGAAACCGATATTCTGTATCTGCGTCGTCAAATCACTGCTGACATTCCATGCGGTCTCAAGGTCATCACTCATCTTCAAGGCATCCACCTTTCTGAGGGACATCAGTGCAGTATTGACAAAGATCTTACGTGCCCACCCTTCAAATGAACCTTCTCCCGAAAACGTGTCCAGCTTCGTGAAAAGTGTCACGAATCCGTCCTGCAGCACGTCCTCGGCAGAATCCCGGTCGCCCATATACCTTATGCATAGAGCGAACATTTTAGGAGAAAGAGCGTCATAAAGTTTCTTCTGAGCGCTTCTGGAGCCGTTTTTGCACTCCTCCACCAAATTCAGAACAGTGTCCTTTTCCCCCCGGGACCTTTCGTTTGTGGTGTCATCCCGCTTATTAAGATGCATTTTTCCTCCCGAACGTTGCATGAAATGATACAATTGATATTCACCAATGTTCCCTGTAATAATCGGCTTTGCCTGCCATTCCCGGCACAAAGCGGACAGGAAAAACGCTTCCACAAATTTCAAAATTACTCATTTTTGTCGAAAATGCACTATTTTTGTATTGGTGGTAATGTCGCCGGAAGGCCATGCCCTTCCATAATGATATCATCGGATGAAAAAAAGTACACATATCATATTGTCGCTCCTCTGGACTTTGGCTCTCATGATACCTTCCATGGAACAAGCGAAGGGACAGAACCTGGTAGATGGAGTGCAATTGTTCACTGACCGCAAATACTCTCAAGCTCTGGAGATCTTCAAGAAACTCACCACGGCTGAACCCGACAATGACGCCGCATGGTATTACCGTGGACTGTCGGAGCTTTACTCCAGAAACGTCCAGGACGCGGAATCCTCCCTCAAAAGGGCGGTTCAGCTGGACAGCACAAACTACTGGTACAGGGACAGGCTGGCTATGGCCTATACCATGATGCGCCAACCTCAGAAGACCATTGCGGAGTATGAAAAGCTTCTTGAGGACTTCCCGAAGAAAACGGACTTGTACTATTCACTCGTGAACCTCTACCTGCAGACCGGCCAAACGGAGAAAGTCCTCGAGACCCTGGACAATATCGAAATGATCCAAGGGAAGAGCGACCCTACCGTGATGACGAGATTCGAGATTCTTCTCCAGCAAGGCAAAGCGGATGAAGCGTATGCAGGACTGAAGGAATACAATGAAGAATTCGCGTCTCCCCAAGTCCTCACCATGCTTGGCGACCATGAAATAAGCGCTTATCACGACTCCCTCGCCATCTTGTACTATAACGAGGCGCTCAATCTCGACAAGGATTACTCCCCCGCCAGACTGGGCATCGCAGAAGCCTACCGTGTCATGAAGCGTTATGACGAATACTTCCCCTCTTTGAACTCAATACTGGGTGACAAGGTCATAACAGCAGAAGCCAAGAACAGTTACATCCAGGCGCTGATGCAGCACACGGAACCGCGTTTCATCCAAACACACAAGGAGCAGCTCGATTCCTCGATAAACCTTGCACTCAGTACCCATCCGTCCGACTCTGCCCTCACGGAGACCGCAGGTGTCTACTATTACAGGACAGGAAGGCCGGAAAAGACCAAGGACCTGTTCCGCTCAAACATGTCCGCCAATCCCGGCAACATCGGTGCCGCAGTCACTTACCTTCAGGTGCTGAGCACTCTCCAAGAATGGGACGAACTGTCCAAAGAAAGCCAGGAGGCCTACAAAAGGTTCCCTGATGAGCCCGGATTCCTTGAGATGGCAAGCAGTGCAGAATACAACAAAGGAAACTACGAGGGCGTGATACGCCTGTCAGAACAGATGTTGCAACAGGCTAAGGGAGACAGCACCGCCACCCTGTACGCTCTTTCGACCTTGGGTGACATGTACCATCAGATCGGTAATTCGAAGATGGCATACAAGGCTTACGAAAAAGCCTTGAAAGTCAACCCTGATTATGCGCCCGTTCTCAACAACTATGCTTATTATCTGTCTGTTGAAGGGAAGAGTCTCGGTAAGGCATACAAGATGAGCAAGAAGACCATCGAGCAGGAGCCGGACAACGCCACATATCTCGACACCTTCGCCTGGATCCTCCACCTCCAGGGAAAGGACATCGAAGCCAAGCCCCTCTTCAAGCATGCGATGCTGTACGGAGGGAAGGACAGCTCCACCATCCTTGAGCACTATGCGATAGTCCTCGAAGCTTTGGGTGAGAACGATCTTGCCGCAAGTTACCGCCTGCAGGCAAAGAACAAGGCTGCAGAAGAGGAAAAAAACGGACAGGCACAATAAAAAACAAATGATGAAGGTTCCCAAAATTCTTCTGCCGTTGATTCTCGCCATCTCTCTGGCGGGAGTCACATCTTTCGCGCAGAACACCAAGGAGCAGGAGTCAAAGAAGGCAAAACTTGAAAAGGACATCGCAATCATAGACGCCCAGCTCAAGGAGAACAGCAAAAAGACGGGAACCGCCCAATCATCACTCGCCCTTATCCAAAAGCAGATAGAGAACCGTAAGGAACTCCTTGCAGAAAGCGAAAAGGAAATCTCTCGTCTCGGCAAAGAAATCGCCGCAAAACAGGCTGAGATCGACATCATACAGGCAAGGCTGGACACACTCTCCGCCTATTATTCCAAACTCGTAAAGAACGCATTCAAGAACAGGGACGCGAAGGTCTGGTACATGTACATCCTCGCAAGCGAAAACATAGGCCAGGCTTTCAGGCGCATCGGATATCTGAGAGGCCTCTCAACAAAGATGAACACCCAGGCGGAGAAGATCATGGCCGCCAAAGAGGAACTTGAACAGGAGACCCAGAAGCTCCTGGTCCTGAAAGAAGAGGCCGAAGTCCTACGCAAACAGAGGGAGAACGAGATGTCCAAACTCAAGGCCGAGGAAGCTCAGTCACAGACTCTGATCGCATCCTTGAGAAAAGAGAAGAACAAATACCAGAGCGAGCTGAACCAGAAGCGCAAGCAGATGGAAGCTCTCAACAAGGAGATACAACGTATAATAAGGGAAGCCCAGCAACAGCAGGCGAGAGCCTCCTCTTCGTCTTCCTCCAAGAGCTCCACCTCCAAAAAGAGCTCATCCTCAACTCCTTCCAACAAGACTGTCATCGACCAGACGCTCAATGCCGAGTTCGCGAAGAACAAAGGCAAACTCCCTTGGCCTGTGGACGGACCTGTCGTTGAGAAGTACGGCCAGCGTTTCCATCCGGTATACAAGAATGTCAAACTCCCATTCAATGACGGAATAAGCATAGCCGTCTCCCCCGGCACCTCGGTCAAAGCGATATTCGACGGAACAGTCCAAAGGATAGCGATCATACCGGGTTACAACCAGTGCGTGATTGTGCAGCACGGGAACTACTTCTCGATGTACTGCAAACTCGGTTCGACCAGCGTCAAAGTCGGGGACAAGATCAAGACGGGCCAGGTGCTCGGAACCGTGGATACCATAAACGGTGAGACACAGCTGCACCTGCAGATTTGGAGCGGAACGACACCTCAGAATCCCGAACTCTGGTTGAAATAGACAAACTCAAGGCCCCCTTTCGGAGGCCTTTTCGTTTCACTTCTCACACGGTCATCATCTCAAGGGAACCAACGGGACGGTTCCCGGAATAGTGTCATCGGGTTTTCCTTTGAGATAAATTATCCTCTGGTTCGGACTTCCCCGGAAAAGAAGCTGTGTGTCCCTCTGTTCCAGAATGAACGGGCCGTCAACAAGAACGTCAAGATACTGGAGAAGCTGGGCCATATGAGGGTCCGCTTGAATCTCTTCGATTGTGAATCCGGTCCAGCACCATATCGTCTTGTCTGTTTCCTCTTTTATTCTTTTGGCCAATGCTGTGAAAGCGTCAACCTGATAGAACGGATCTCCTCCTGAGAAGGTGACATCGCTCATCGAGTCCGATACGATCAGGTCGAAAAGGTCGTCCACGCTCATCCATTTGCCGCCGTTCATGTCCCATGACTGCGGATTGTGGCAGCCTTTGCAATGATGCAGGCAGCCTGCACAGTAAATGGCCGTCCGGAATCCGGGTCCGTCGGCCATTGTCTGCTCGATGATATCGAGTACTCTGATCTTGTCGGTAACCATTATTTGTGGACTACACGGTCCTTGAGCTCGGCGAGTTTACCACTGTTCCAACGGTTCGTGGTTCCGACGAGATATCCTGTAATCCTCTGAAGGGTATCGATATTGTTGCCGTGGCAATGAGGGCAAACAGTGAGGTTCTCGGTAGCATCCTCGTATCCGCAGTCAAGACAACGGTTACGGTTATGGTTCACGGAACCGTATCCGATGTTGTACTTGTCCATCAGGTCGACGATCTTCATGATAGCCTCAGGATTGTGTGTGGCGTCACCGTCAATCTCGACATAGAAGATATGTCCGGCACCTTCAAGAGCATGATAAGGTCCCTCGATTTTAGCCTTGTGCTCAGGTGTACAGTGGTAGTATACCGGAACGTGGCTTGAGTTGGTGTAGTAATCCTTGTCCGTGATTCCGGGAAGTATGCCGAATTTCTTGCGGTCCCTCTTGGTGAACTTTCCGGAAAGTCCCTCTGCAGGTGTAGCCAGAAGTGAATAGTTGTGCTGATACTTCTCGCTGAAACCGTTGATCTTTTCCTTCATGAAAGTGATGATACGGAGACCGAGATCCTGGGCTTCCTGTGATTCTCCGTGGTGCTTGCCAACGAGGGCGATCAGACACTCGGCGAGTCCGATGAAACCGATGGAAAGGGTTCCTTGGTTGATGACGCTTTCGATGGTGTCATCATCCTTGAGTTTGTCGGAACCAAGCCAGAGCCCGTTCATCAGAAGAGGGAATTGCTTCTTGGATGCGGTCTTCTGGAACTGGAACCTCTCGTCAAGCTGTTTGGCGGCAAGGTCAAGTGCCCACTCGAACTTGTTGAAGAACATGGATATTCTCTTTTCCTTGTCGGTTTCGTTCATACACTCGATGGCGAGCTTCACGATGTT
>DBWN01000224.1:6537-6741 GCA_002308935.1 Bacteroidales bacterium UBA1237
GCGGCATCCCATTGTAGCCACCTCGTGGACATATCTTTTAGGGTCGTTGGGATCCCAGTTGGGATCCTGGTTGTAGGTTGCGTCGAGATTCAGGAAATTAGGGAAGAACCTCCTTGCGGAAACCTTGCAAGCGAACTTGTAAAGATCATAGTTCGGATCCTCGGGAAGGTAGCTGACACCCCTCTTCTTCTTCCAGATCTGGAT
>DBWN01000250.1 GCA_002308935.1 Bacteroidales bacterium UBA1237
ATACATGGAACTGACCCATTTGCACCTGTCTTCAGAAATGGTGGAGATGACCGTCTCATCCGGCAGTGAAATCACTGAAAATCCGTTCCCGTATGTACCGACATAAAGGAGGTCGTTCTTGTCGTCATAAAGGAGTCTTGCCGTCCTTATGGTTCCGATCCTGTCTCCGCCTTGGAACCTTTTCACTTCTCCGGAAGGGGTCTTCTTGAAAAGGCCGTCCATGTAGGTGGCGATCCAGATGTTGCCCCTCTTGTCATATTCGATGTCGAGGACGGAGTTGTTCGTCAGTCCGGAATTGTCCTGGTTGAAGAATGTCCTCCTTTCCCCGTTCCCGATAAGAAGGACTCCGTTGCCGTCCGTTCCGATCCAGAGGGATCCGTCAGAAAGGTCTTTGAGGATGGAAGTGACGCAAGCGCCGGTATTCTGTGAATAGGGGTCAGGGGCTGCGCTCAAGTAACCGAATCCGTACATTGATGCCGGGATTACAAGCACTCCAGTATCGTAAGCACCTACCCAGATGTTGCCCTGGTTGTCCTCGAAAAGGCTGTGGATCTTCCAGTTTGACATCCGGTAGGGGATGTTCTGCGACTCCGGATCGGAGATTTTTCCGCTACCCAAATCCAGGACTTTCAGTCCTTTGTCTTCTGTTCCGACAAGGAATGTCCCTTGTGGGAAACGCTCGTCATTGACATACAGAAGTGAAGTGACCCTGCATCCTGACGCTTCCTTGCTGATGGAGCGGATCTTCCCTGTTCTGCTGTCGAAAAGAAGGAGTCCGTAGTTTATCGTGCCTATAAGGACGTTTCCGGTCTGCGGGTCTTCCGAGAAACTGTTGGCGAGCACATCCTGTGACAGGGAAATTGTGCTGGAATCCCAGATTCCGCTCACTCTCTTCGTCGAAGCGGATTCGATTACGGAAAGTCCTCCGTTCTCGGAGCAGAACCATATCCTTCCTGAAGAATCAGGATATATGAGGTTTATGAAGGAAGATGGGAGAAGTCCTGATAACTCGCTTCTCCGGTTGTTCCGTATCTTGTGTGTCTTTATGTCTATGGAATAAACACCGTGCTGGGAACATGCCACCAGAAGTTCATCATTGACTTGGGCGATCGAGGTGACGTGAAGCGACGCGGGGACTTCCGGGTCTTCGAAATCCACTTTTGTGAATGTGGACATCACCGGATCGTAGATCTGAAGACCGTCTGACGTGCCGACCCAGACAGTCCCTTCGCTGTCCTCGAACACCTGGAGGACGAGGTTGCTCAGAAGAGCGTTCGAGTCAGTGGGATCTGAGCGGAGTGACAGGAAATCTATTCCGTCGAAACGGAAAAGCCCGTTCTCTGAGCATACCCATATGAAGCCTTGGCCGTCCTGGGAAATACGGTTGAGCTGACTGTTGGGGAGACCGTTTTCCGAAGTGTACAGACGCGCCCTTTGCCCCCAGAGAACCATGGGGAGTAATAGAACGGATATGGTCAGAAGACAAACATGAAACTTCTTCATGGCAATCTTGAAAATTCCAGTGTTATTCGTGGGTTATTGGATGGTTTTTTCCGGTTACAAAAATAACATTATTTCTTTTTCGTGAATACTTTTGGTCCTTTTGTGTGGTATCAATTTTAACATGGTTCCAACGGGATAAAAGCCGCATCGCTTCTGTTTTAACGGGAAATTATGGCGATTTCTCCTGATTTTGGGGCATCCTGTTTCAAAATTGATATCCATTGAACCATGTCGGTTAATGATACAGGAATAATACTTGTATTTTTGCACCGTGGAACCATGCGTTGCCAACCGGGCATGGTCCAGGGTGTTTTTCTTAATACAAATATGAAGAAGTTTCCGGTCCTTATATTGATTTCTGCGATGCTTTTGGCGTCGTTTTCCTGTTCCAAACCGGAGAAGGAGGATCCCGTCAAACCGGATCCTGTCAAACCCGATCCCACTCCGACTCCCGATCCTGATCCCCAACCTCCGACCATAGATTTCACGAAGGCCTCCCTCGGAGAACTTGCCGCGAAAAAGGGCGTCAAACTGGGAGCCGCAGTGACCTATTGGGAGTACAGGAACAATCCTCAGGTGAAGGATATCCTGAAGCGTGAATTCGAAGCTGTGACTTTCGGCAACGAGATGAAGCACGATGCTATAGTGAATGCAAGCGGAAAGTTGAACTTCTCTTCTGCGGACGAGATGGTCTCCTGGATGAAAGAATGCGGAGTGGACCTTTTCGGCCATACCTTGGGATGGCACCAGCAGCAACAGATCCCCTATATGAACAGCCTGATCGCAAAGGCATCGGACAATTCGGGGTCGTTGCTCAAAGCCAACTGGAATTTCGAGTCGGGCACTCTTGACAGCTATACCGCTGACGGGTTCGCAGTGACTGAGGTATATACTGAAGTTTTCGGCGGCAGATATTCCGCCAAGGCCTCGAAGGACGGATCCGCTCTTTCGTTTACAGCTCCTGTACAGGAAGGCTCCTCATATGTGTTTTCCTTCTGGGCGAAGGGTCCCAAAGGAGCTCAGCTCTCTTTCACTTCCGATGGCGGGCAGTCCGTGTCAACCGCTGTTTCCGACAGTTGGCTCAAGTACTCCGTGGATGTTTCCGCCGGAACTTCCGCTGACCCCGAATGTCTGATAACGGCCGATTCAGGGGTGATCGTGGACAATCTCCGTATTTTCGGAGCAGGAAGCGGGAGCGGTGATGATCCTGGCGATGAACCTTCCGGGTACATTAACCCTTATGCACTTGGAGGAGGAATCGATTTCGAGAAATATTCTGCCGGATCTTCGGCGGCGGATCTGCTCGCTGACGGTTTCACCCAGATAAACGGCCCGGACTATGTGAAGGTGAGCGGAGACTTCGCCAACAGCGGAAGTCTCTCCCTCAGGATGGACAATTCGGACGGTCATGCTTCTAAAGAGTGGGATGTCCAGGTCATTACCCCTTCATGGGATATTGAGGGTGGAAAGACTTACAGGGTGGCTTGGTACGCCCGTTCAAATGAAGGTGCCGACCTTCAGATCGACATCCGTCTTGAGTCCGGAACCAGTTATCACAGTTCAGTATACAACCAGTTCCCCAAGATGAC
>DBWN01000145.1 GCA_002308935.1 Bacteroidales bacterium UBA1237
GACTTCTATTATCCTAACTGGATCAATGACTTCTGGAGGATATGCGCCCTTGTGTTCAAAGGTGACAAGACCTGGTTCGAAGTTCCCGGACAGAAAAGGTTCGACAAGGAAAGGATAATCGGCTTCTGCCTGGAAAAAGGGTTCGCGATGTACGATACCGCCTCCGAGATAAGAAGGCTACAGGACAACGCCTCTGACAAGTTTCTGGAAGTGGTGACACCCACGGACCTTCCGGCTCTTTTGAGCAGGATCCCTCAATGTCAATCAATTGTGACCACCGGACAGAAAGCCACGGACACCCTTGTATCATCCTACGGATGCGAAGAGCCACCCATGGGAGGATTCACACAGGTGACGATCGGAGGGAAAGTGTACGATCTCTGGAGAATGCCTTCCACATCCAGAGCTTATCCCCTCAAAATCGAAAAGAAGGCTGAAGCATACAGGGTCCTGTTCAAAGCAACCGGCCTTCTTTGAATGCCTTCATTATGGAAAAAGCCCCCGATCCTTTACAGGACCGGGAGCCTTCCACACACATCACCAAATAAAATACAATCTCTATTTCTCGAGGATATATATCCTGAAGCTCAAAGGTTCAACCTTGACCTTGATGCTTGTACCTTTTCCACCCAGAGACTCCGTAACGGGAACGATGTTGTCAGGAACATCAAGGGAGTTGTCCTCATCAAGTTTGTCTGAAGAAAGCTTCACTGAAGAGACTCCGCTGACGGAGACGCCTCCGAATGAAAGTTCTATGCTCTTTGCCTCCTCAGAAGTGTTCACCACCTTCACATACACTTTGTTGCCGTCTGCTACAGCGCTGGCGAAAAGACCCTGCTGTCCCTCGGCACCGGTGACATTCTTGCCGTCCATAGTAAGCGTGAGGGTGTTCTTGCCCCTGTACTGGCCGTAGAGCTGCTGGACATGCCAGCTGACTGTACGGAATGAACGGAGGTTGTCGTACCAGATGAGGTCAGGTCTCCACTGCCATCCTTCAACATGGGCGAACAGAGGAGCGTATGTGGCCATATGGACGATATCCGCGTTGCGCTCGATTCCGGTCATGAAAGCGGCTTCGAGGAGTGAAGCGTAGTAATGGTTCCACTTCTTGCCTTTGGCATGGCAGGCGTATTCACCTGCGAAGACCTTGGGTCCCTCACGGTCATAGTTGTCGTACCTGGCCCCCTGTGAAAGGAACCACTCGTAAGGACGGTAGAAATGCTCGTCCACGAGATCAGCACCGATCTTCTTCATTTCAGGCCACAAGAAATCGAACTGCTTGCCCTCTGAATCGGGTCCGCTGGAACCGACTATCTTTATCTCGGGATATGCTTTTCGGATAGCGTCCACGAAGGGAACAAGATGGTCCGGATAAAGCTGGTCCCACTGCTCGTTTCCTATGCCGATGAACTTGAGGTTGAACGGTGCGGGGTGGCCCATTTCAGCGCGGAGAGCGCCCCACTCGGTGTCGATACCGCCGTTGGCGAATTCGATGAGGTCGAGAGCATCCTGGATGTAGGGCTGGAGCTCTTCGACGGGCACGTGTGCCTTGGGATCGTCATTCTGGAANNTCCCACTGCTCGTTTCCTATACCTATATACTTGAGGTTGAAGGGCTCGGGATGTCCCATATCCGCCCTGACCTTGCCCCATGTCGAAGTAATGGGACCGTTCGCGAACTCAATGAGGTCAAGAGCGTCCTGGATATAAGGTTGGAGTTCATTTACGGGGACGTGAGCTGAAGGGTTGTCGTTCTGGAACTGGCAGGCAAGACCGCAACTGAGGATCGGGAGAGGCTCGCTTCCGATCTCCTCGCTCAGGAGGAAGAACTCATAGAAACCGAGTCCATAGCTCTGATAATAGTCAGGATAGAACCTGTAAGGGAAGGTATATTCCCAGCGGTTCTCGTTGAGAGGACGGTTCTCTACAGGGCCTACGGAATTCTTCCAGTTGTAACGGGTGTCGAGGTCGGTACCTTCAACGATACATCCTCCGGGGAAACGGAAGATTCCGGGATGAAGGTCAGCAAGAGCCTGCGCCAGGTCTTTCCTCATACCGTTCTCATGTCCCATCCATGTGTCCACAGGGAAGAGGGAAACATGCTCAAGGTCGACTGTTTCACGGTCACCGGTCAGGAAAATGCGCAAGACGGCCTTTTCAAGGGTGGCATCAGGAGTGAGCACTACCTGATACTTGGTCCAGTCCTTTCCCGTGACTTTGAGATCCTGCTGGCAAAGGAAATGGTTCTCTCCCATTGAGGCGGTATTGACAATCTCGACCCTCAGATCGGAAGATCCGCCTGAAGGGACCCTCGCCCAAACGGAGAAACGGTACTGTTCACCTTCTTTTACGCCGATCCCGAAGAATCCTTCATTGTCCAGCCCCGTCCATTTGTGGGGATGCATCGGGTCAGAAAGACGGACGTAATGGGGATTGCGTGCGAAAGGACCGTCATTCTT
Source organism: Bacteroidales bacterium UBA1237 (assembly GCA_002308935.1). Classification (GTDB taxonomy): domain Bacteria; phylum Bacteroidota; class Bacteroidia; order Bacteroidales; family UBA932; genus Cryptobacteroides. The sequence continues at coordinate 2,459 of DBWN01000145.1, forward strand.
CACTTCGACTTTACCGAAAGCCTTCCAGCCCTGGAGGGCGTCATCGGGGAACTCGAAAGAACGGTTCTTCACCAGTTCGGCATAAAGTCCGCCGTCAGCGGCGAAATTGATGTCCTCGAAAAAGATTCCGTACATGGTCTCCTGGATCGGAGCTCCTTCCTTCGAAAGATCGACATCGAACTTCAATGACTCTTCACAAGAGACTGTGAAGAGAAGGAAGGCCGCAAAAGCGGGCAGAAAACAGTGCTTTGTCATATCTTGGATGGTTATGATTCCGTGTTTTTGCAAAAATAGTTATTTTTGTGAAGCTAAAGGTGGATAAATGAACCGTACTAGTGCAAAATTGTTCTTGAGCCTGATCCTTGCTCTGACACTGACTTCGCCCCGTTCCATGGGACAGCGGGGATTCCCGGGATCATACATCTCAACCAATCTCAATATGGAGAGCGGACTGCCCTCCAACTTCATCGACGACATCTACCGGGACAATGCCGGGTTCGTATGGGTAGCCACATCCGGAGGAGGTCTGTGCAGATACGATTGGCAGTTCCTCAATATAAACCAGTCCGTCACGGGATCATCACTCAAGAGCCTTTTCGTGAACAAAGTCGCCGAAGACAATTTCCATAGGCTTTGGATCGCATCCACCGGAGGACTCGACATCCTCGACATGCATTCCATGACTCTTGGGGTCCTCTCCCACCCCAAGCTGGACCAAGTGAGCGGTGAACCATGTAGTTATGTCACAGCCGACGCCCTGGGAAATATATGGTTCAAGACTGGGAAAAGTTTGTACATGGTCAAATTTTCCCCTTCTGGAGATGTGTCCGATGTCCTTGAATTCACTCACGACGCTCTTGAAAGAAGAACAATCACCTTCAAAGACGTGAACAATGACGGTTCGGTCTGGGTTTCTCTCTCAGGCGAGATCTTCAGTATCAAGGAAAAATTCTCCGGCAAACTGGAAGCCAGCAGAGTGCTGGACAGATTTTCCATTGGAGAAAACACCTATCTGTCAGATATTTTCGTTGACGGTTCCGACATATGGATGACAACTGAAGAGGGGCTGTACAGAATTAACAGGATATCAGGACAATGGAAAAGGTATATGCACCGGGACAATGACCCGAAGAGTCTGACACAGAACTTCCTCACCGGAATCGTCAAGACTCCCGAGGGAACTATCTTGATTTCTTCCCTCTATGGTCTGAACATCTACAACTCGATATCTGACAACTTCGAAAGGTTCGGCTCCCAGGTGGTGAACTGCATGACCATGATCGGCAACAACATCATCCTGGGCTCCGAGACTTCAGGAATCTTCCTCTACAGTCCGAAACGGCTGGATATCACAAACTTCAGCAACTCTCCAGGGGTCCGTTCTTCCCTGGCAAGAGGACCGGTCAACTCTATCGGAGAGGACAGCAGCGGAAGGATCTGGGTAGGAGTAGTTGAAGGCGGAGTAAATATATCGGAAAGTGGAAGCGGTTCATTCAC
>DBWN01000022.1 GCA_002308935.1 Bacteroidales bacterium UBA1237
GCCGTATCGAAATAGTTCACACCGTGTGCGATCGCATAGTCGACCATCGCGTTCACCGCTTCCTGGTCAAGGGCCTGACGGCGTCCGTATCCTCCTCCTCCGCCACCTCCCAGGGTCGGGAGACGCATGCAGCCGAGACCCAGCATGCCGAGAGTCTCACCCATCTTGTCCCAGGTGCGCGAACTGATCTTGGTCCCTTCAGGAGCTTCTTTCCATGGAATGGAATCATCGGGGATGTTGGCGGCTGAAGCCGTCCCGCCAAGAGAAGACATGAGTGTTCCGCCGGTGGCCAGGCCGATACCACCGAAGAAGAGACCCTTCAGGGCCTCGCGGCGTGTCATCTTGTTATCCATATCAATTATGGTTTTATGTTTATGCTATTGAGACAAATATAATCGCAATCTCTTTGAAATGCAATACTTTCCGGACGATGACCCGATAAAAATGAACAAGGGCCGCCATTTCTGACAGCCCTTGTAGTTTGTTTTCCGCTGATGAAGGAAAAATCACTCTGAAATCAGCATCTTCTCGATGTCCTTGACGTATTTCCGGAAATCCGGATAAGTCTCGATGAGGCTTGACACTGTGCTGCACGCGTGCACCACGGTAGCGTGGTCCTTGCCCATCTCGGAACCGATTGTGGCGAGAGAGACGTTGAGGAGGGTCCTGCTCATGTACATGGCGATCTGCCTTGCCTGGACAAGTTCCCTCTTACGTGATTTGGAGAGAAGCGATGCGTCTGAGATGTTGAAGTACTGGCATACCACCCTTTTGACCTTGTCGATGGTAAGATCGTTCTTGGTCTCGGTGATGATGTTCTTCGTAATCTTTCTCGCAAGATCCACGGTGAGCTTCTGGTGTCCCATGGTCGCGTTCGCGATCAATGAGATAAGAGCCCCTTCCAGTTCACGGAAGCTTGACTGGATCTTTGTGGCGAGGAATACGAGCACTTCGTCATCAATTTCGACGCCCTCACGGAAGCAGCGGTGGCGCAGCATCTCGAGCCTTGTCTCATAGGACGGCTTCTGAAGTTCCACGCTGAGTCCCCATTTGAGCCTTGACAGGAGTCTGTCCTCGAAGTTCTGCAGTTCTGCGGGAGCCCTGTCTGAAGTGAAGATGAGCTGCTTGCCGTTTTCATGCAGATGGTTGAAGACATTGAAGAAAGCGTTCTGGGAACCCACTCCGAGAAGGTCCTGGATGTCATCCACGATGAGCACGTCGATCTTCATGTAGAAGGCAAGGAAGTCGGTCAGCTTGTTCCGGACGTTCACCGCGTCCATGTACTGCGTCTTGAACTCGTTTCCGGTCACGTACAGTACTACAAGCTCAGGATGTTTGCGGTTGATCGCAAGACCTATCGCCTGTGCGAGATGGGTCTTTCCGAGTCCGGGACCTCCGAAGATGAACAGAGGATTGAAAAGGGTGTTTCCGGGACTGTTCGAGATGTTCTCTCCCGCGGTTATTCCCATCCTGTTGCATTCGCCCTGGATCAGGTTGTCGAAGTTGTAGACGGGATTGAGGCGGGGATTGATCTGGACCCTGTGCACTCCGGGCCATACGAAAGGTCCGGGATTGCCTTCGGTGGGATAGGTGTTGACCGAGACGACCTTGTTGACTGGAGCGAGGGTCGTGGCGGCGGGATAGGTCATGGACCTCTCGTTCTTCACCACAGGTACCCTGTATACAAGACGCGCGCCCGCGCCTATTACTCTCTTCAAGGTCTTCTTCAGAAGATCAAGGTAGACTTCCTCGAGGTACTGGCGGAAAAAGTCCGATTTTACCTCTATCGTGAGAGTCTGGTTCTCGTAGGAAAGCGGCTTTATCGGCCGGAACCATATCTGGAACTTCTGAGGCTCAATGATCTGCTCAATGATCCTCAGACAGTTTTCCCAAACGATGATGTGCTCGTTCGATTCCATTAAAATTCCAAATGCTTTCCTAAAATTGCTTTCCCTTCAATCAGGGGAGAAAAAAACCACCGGAACTGCGATATGAGTCTCCGTTCCGATGCAGTGCAAAGATGGTTGAAAAAAACTTAATAAAAAAATTTCAACACTATTGTTTTTAACTTTTATTTTGCTATACCCTTAAAAAGATTTTGTGGGGCTGCACTATTTTATAATTAGTTATCAATCAACGTATTATAAATTCAAAAAAACAATAATCGCTTGTATTATGCGATGTTTCCAATTTAGAAATCTTCAAAATTGGGTTTTCATTTGGAAACACTGATATAGGGTATTGTGGCAGTGTTTCAGGGGTAATTTATGCATATTTATTCGGCCTTTTGACACCTGCGACTTTTATTTCTGCTGCAGAAAAAATTTTTTCATGCAGGCCGATTTTTTTTCTTCTCCGCGTTTTTCAACCCGACATTTCACCTTGAGCCGCTACATTCCGTGTGGAAAATAGCGGGCTGATCCTGTCAATAATTCTGAATACCGGAAAAAACAGTCTCCCCTATTCTTTATTTATTGTCTTCTTTCGGCGCGTCATCATTTTTCGTGGGTACTTTCATCCCCCAAAAAATGAACGGGAGAGAAAGCAGGCCGACAATGACTGCACTCAATAAAGAAGTGAAGATGTTTTCCCAAGCGAAGGGCTTTCCGAAGAGTACGGCAAGAAGCGGGGCGAGAATACCATAGCACGGCAGGAAGATGCCTACCGCCTTCAACACTCTTTTCTGGTCATCTGAGAGTTTGTCCATATTGATTCCGTTTTATATGTCCGAAATATAGGCAATAATTTCTGAAAAAAACACTTTCACTCCCCTTCCGGACTGTTGTACCGCTTGATCCATGTTATCGCCTCTGTAAGAGGGTCTTCTGTCAGTACATCGGGGTCTATCGGGTCATCGCAGTAAATATCCCCGTCACGTGAAACGTCGCATCCTGTAGTGAGGACCAGGGAGGACCCGTCCCTCATTCTGAAAGGAACGTTCCCTGAGCAGTAGCCGGCAGTGGGACCACCGAAAGAGCGGTAGCGTCTCTTTCCCATGAAACATATCATCACTGCTTCTCCGGAGCTGGCGGTAAGGGAATCTGTAAGGACAGCCACGGGACAATCCTGCGTCTCGAAACCGTATGCTTTTACCCCGGAGACATTGCGCACGAGATCAGACGTGACTTTGGTT
>DBWN01000072.1 GCA_002308935.1 Bacteroidales bacterium UBA1237
GGCTCCATTTCGAACTCCAGTACAAGGCAGCGCCGGATACCCGCTTCTGCTACATCTGTGAACAGCCGGAGTTATTGCTGCCGGACATCCTTGCGGAGGCTTTCGTCTGCACCTTTGCGGTGACTGACCTGTTCCCGAACATTCAGGACCGAAAGACGCTCCTTTCCCAGACGCCCGCCGTGCTGGAATCCCTCTACGCAAGGAACATCCCGGGCTTTGTGACGGCCAACGACCTTGCCCGGCACTTGCTGGAGATTGAGTTTGCATCCCGTGCTGTGGCTGCGCCGGTCTCCGACCCTGTGGCGGATATGGCGGCCATTGATCCCGCCTGGAGCGTTCTCACACCAACGGTTGAGGCTGTTTCTCAGTCCGTGCTTGCGGCTATCCGTCAGGATAAATATGACCTCATCCGTCCGGAACTGGCTCGTTTGAATGATACCTTCCAGGAATATCTGGACCTGGCATACTTCGCCATGCTGCACGCGAGCCACATGCTTGCTCCCAGGAGTGTCAATAAGATATTGCCTTTCCTTACTTTCAATCACAAGGATAAGGGTAAAGTGGCCCTTTTGGTCGTGGACGGCATGGCCTGGTGGCAGTATCTGGTACTGCGTGAGCAGCTTGCTGCTGAAAAAATTAGGACCTCAGACTCTACCGTCTTTGCCTGGATGCCCACCATCACCATGCTTTCCCGGCAGGCCATCTTCCGCGGAGCAGATCCTGTCCTGGACTACAAGCAAAGCCCGGCCTCCGAAGAAAAACTCTGGAATGCCTGGTGGACGCAGCAGGGCATCCCTTCCTCTGACATCCAGTACATCTACGGCGACACTGAGCCGGACGTCTGGTCCACCACACGCCGCCTGGCGCTGGTTTCCGTCACGCTGGACGAAGTGATGCACATTTCCGACGCCCCGGATTTGTTATTGGCCTGCACGGAAGCCTGGGCACGTCGCTTTGCCCGCACCATCATTGCCCTTCGTGACCAGGGCTTTGCCATCTACATCACCACCGACCACGGCAATGTCCTTGCTACCGGGGAGGCTCCGCTTACCTCGGCAGAGAAAACACACCTTTTCCAGGACGGTTCCCGTGGTGCCCGTCACTTGATTTACGATTCTGAGGCCCCTATGCAGGAATTCCTGTCAGCCCACGGCGCATCTTCCTTCCTGGTTCACGACAACTGGCTCTCATACCGCGACGAGAAGGCCTTCCTTCGCGCCGGTAAGCGTCAAATTACCCACGGCGGCTCCCACGTGCTGGAAGTGGCCATACCCTTCATTACGATACTATAATGGACAAGATAACGATAGGCATAAACCAACGCATCCCGATGTCGGTTCTGGAACTGGGCCTTATTGCGGCCCTTCATGACCAGGCAACAAACGACTATCTCCGTGAACTGGTGGCAACCGAGTTTCAGGGAGAGAATCGTATCCGGCTGGGCGCTGGTGTGCTGCACAAACTGACCTGCGGCAATCCTTTGCTGCCGGTGATGAAAGAAAATAAAGATGCGGTGATGGCCAGTCTCCGCAGTCGCCTCGACCGTCCCATCGTCCTATCTGCCGTCATCAATGCGGCATATTCCATCGCGTATGATGTCACGGCCATCCTCGGGAAGTACCTCCACGTCCAGAACGAGGTATCAACGGCGCTGCTCACAGCCAAGCTGGCAGAGAAATATGGCTCTAACCGTTCTATGCCCAATGGCCGGGACTGTGTTGTCCCTATGCTCATTGAGGCCGGACTGTTTGAACGTTCCCGCATCGGCTTCTACAAAGCCATCCGTCACAGCGGCTTTTCGCCCCTGGCAGCGGATTTGTACCGTCGCTCCTTCTTCGTTTTCAACACAATGGTTCCGGAGGACGCGGACGTATCCACCAACCCTTACTTCGAATTCCTTGACCGGTAATAGACCACACAGATTATGGCACAGTTTCAGACCCTGGCAGAATGCCTGCAGTTCATAGAGCATCTCAAGCAGTACAACATCCCGGTCCCGCCGGAAGTGTTGGCGGAGAAGGATATGCTGGAAGAGCGTGAGCGCATCGACGAAAACGAATTCATCTTCACCACCATGAAGGCGCACAACCGCTTCATGTCGGAGGAGAAGGAGCAATGCGTCCGCGATATGGTGGACCAGTTGCTCGTGGAAGGTCCGGATGCCACCCAGCCGTGCCTGCTCCTGGGCAATGTCCAGTGCGGTAAGACGGACACCTTCGAGAGCATCATGGGTCTCTCGATGGACCGGGGCATTGACATCTGCGTGGTCATGACAAAGGGCACCAACACCCTCACGGAACAGACCCTCAAGCGCCTCAACTCAGACTTCAAGTATTTCGCAGAGTCCGGGCGTACCGACCAGAAGGTCATCGTGCGCATCTTCGACATCATGGACCTCATCCACATGGGCCTCGGCACCATGGCGGAAGACCCGCGCAACCGTTTCATTATCGTATGTAAGAAAGAATCCAAGAACCTCCAGCACCTGATTACCCTCTTCACGGAGAAGAGTCCGGAACTGGCCCGCCGTGAGGTCTTGATTGTGGATGATGAGGCTGACTTCGCATCTCGTGCCTACTACCAGCGCAAGGGTGAATTCGAACTGCTGCGCATTGCGGAACTCATCGAGACTTTCATCACCATTCCGCACTACTACCGCTATCTGCAAGTCACCGCAACACCTTATTCCCTCTACCTGCAGCCGGATGGAACCGTCCAGCTCCGCGAAGGGAAGGAGGCCTCTCCATGGCTCCCGCGTTACACCGGTATCGTCCCTATTCACGACAAATACATCGGTGGAAAGCAGTATTACGTGGAATCCAAAAATGACGAATCCATGTATTCCCATCTGTTCAGGCCTGTATCGGAAGAGTGCATCAAACAGCTCAGCGTTCGCCGTCCAGAGTTTACCTCCACACGAGCCCATTCCGACACCATCCTGGACCTCTCCAAGTCCATCATCGGCTACTTGATGGCGGCTGCAATCAGATCTATCCAGGAAGAGAAGAAAGGCCAGACCTATAAATCTTCCTGCCTCATCCACGTGGAAATCAACAAGAAATACCACGAATGGCAGGAAGAACTCATTACCAGCATCATAGAGGATGTTCGAAACACTTTCATCAACCGGCAGAACGCAGACATCCATCTTCTCAGCATCCAGCAGGAAGCATATGAGGACTTCAGGGAATCAAATATGAAAGCCCGGGAAGCAGGTCTCATCCACGAGGACCTTCCTCCGTTCAATGAGGTAGAGGCCCGACTGCGTAAGATTCTTCGCTTCCAGGACTTCTCCATCAACGTGGTGAATTCCTCCGAGCCGGGCAAGGTCCGCACCATGCTGGATGAACGTGGCCAACTAAAACTCACGCGTACTGCTAACTTCTTCATCGGCGGTTCCATCCTGGACCGAGGCATTACCATCGACAACATGCTCTGCTTCTTCTACGGTCGTGACCCGGAGAAATTCCAAATGGATACCGTCATCCAGCATGCCCGTATGTACGGCGCCCGTGCCAAAGAGGACATGGCCGTGATGCGTTTCTTCACCACTGAGAAGATTTATCAGGTCCTAGAACTGATGAATGAATTCGATGATTATCTGCGCGACTACCTCATCAAGCACAAGGATAACGTCCGCACCGAAGACATTACATCCATCGTCCTAGGTTACGACAAGCGCATCAAACCGAGCGCTCAGAACAAGTACCGTCCCTCCAACACCAAAGTGCTCCGCGCCAAGCAGCGTATCTTGCCCATTGGCTTCCAGACCGGTACCTACGACGAGATTGCCGGCATCGTGGACAAGATTGACAAGCTCATCATGTCCGCGCCGGGTTACAAGGTGGACGACTACTTCCTCATTGACTTCGACCTTGCAGCCAAGATTATCCAGCTATGCAACGAGACCTTCATCTACTCCGAGGAATACGCCAACGTGGACTACCGCTTCGACCCCAACGAGATGCTATCCATCCTGGATTACCTCACCTACGACACAGACGGTAAACTCTGGTGTCTCCAGCGTACCGGACGAAATTCCAGCCGCCTGCGCGAGAACGGCAAATTCCGTGACGCTCCGGATGATGGTCGTACCGACAAGCCCGCAGAGGTGGCCATTGACCGCCCGGCGCTCCTCCTCTTCCGTGAGAAAGGTGCCCAGAGTCAGGGCTGGCGCAACGCGCCTTTCTACTGGCCGCTGCTCTTCACCCCGGAAAGCACCCGCGACGGAATCTTCACAATCAACGCAGACAAACGCATCAAGAAACCGAAACCGGCCATCGAATTGGCATCACTTAAGTTGATTCCGAAGGAGCAGGTACTCAACGTCACTATGGAGAAAGGTCCATACATGGACATCATCCTCGGCCTGCAAGACGTCGAGCATCGCATCATAAAGCCCACAACACAGTCACTCTATCTTGCACGTGACGAACGTGGACAGTTGATGCTCGCTGACGGTATCCCTGGAGATAGAGAATATACCGTATACGATGTCGTGAACGGCAGATTCCCGTTCAAACCAAAAGATGTAGAATACATCCACTTCCGTTGCTCACGGGATCAAAGCGGATCCAAACTCCTCGTTTCCCTTAAGCCTAGGCATCCATATGATTTGGTTCCGGAAGAATTCGTTGACACAGACATCGTCTATTCTTCCCGTGGTACTGGAAACGAAATAACCTACGGGAATCGTGCTCAGTGGTACATGTACTACAACATTGACAAGATCATCGAATACAAGATGACAACCAAAGACCAGGAGTTGTTTGACGAGTACAAGCAGCAGCTGATTGATGATGGGGAACTTCCCAGCGAATAATCAAGCCAATGGATCAACCCAAAATATCTCGCATGATGCGTCTGATTGTCCTCCTTTCGGGCAATCGGATTTACACGGTCGATGAACTGGCTGCTGAGCTTAAGACATCGCAGCGTACCATTTATCGCTACATTGACACATTCAAGGAAGCGGGATTCGTAGTTGAGAAGGTTGATGACTATAAGTACCGGCTGGTTAGTATCGGACCGGGAGTCAAGGATCTGCACAATATCGTCTATTTTTCCCCGGAAGAAGCATATATTGTCAATAGGCTCATTGATTCGCTTGACCCTTCCAATTCCTTGAAGAGGGAACTCAAGCGTAAGTTGTCGGCTATATATGACAAGACATCCATAGCTGATTTCACGGACCGTCCTAGCTCTGCGAAGAAGGTCCAGACCTTGGTGGAAGCCATCCGGGAGAAAAAGGTTGTACGGCTAAAGGCATACTCATCTTCATACTCCGGTAACACCAGGGACCATATTGTGGAGCCTTTTGAGATGACATCCAATTATGCTGGAGTGTGGGCTTTCGATTTGGCTGATGGCAAGAATAAAAGGTTCATCGTATTGCGAATGGGTGATGTCGAGAAGACGATAGATCCATGGGCCCACGGTTTTGAACACCATAGTCAACCGATGGATGCATTTCGGTTCCACGGTGATACCGAGTATCACATTATCCTCAGGATGAACAACCTCGCTAAGAATCTGATGGTTGAAGAGTTCCCACTCACTGAAAAAGACATCTACGAGCAGGACGGCATCCTCGCTGAACAGATAATGGTCCTAGACGAGACGATGGAACTCCCGCCTCACGACATGGAGGAAGAAGAAGAGCAGTTCTGGATATATGATGGCACTGTCCGAGGTCTAGATGGTATAGGTCGCTTTGTGATGGGTCTTGAAGGGAACGTGGAGGTAATGGAAGGTGATGCCCTTATCGATTACCTTAAGCGCCACGCCGCACACATTTCCGAGAGCTACTGATTACTATTGTCAAAAATTGACAATGACTAGTATACCTTTGTGGCAAACAACCACAATAACTATGTACACGAAGAATTACGAAGAATTCTTAGACTCAATCTACAAGCCGTCAGAATACTATAGCAAGGTATTCTTTTACCGTTGGTATAACGCCTGCGGTGCATTTCTGTCCGAACAGGGGATAGAGGAGGAAGAGGTGATTGCTTTTATGCGTGAGCATCCCATTCAAATTGGACGAGCATGGAAATACAGCCCGGACCTCAAACCGGAAATATTCGCAGCACGCCATTGGACTAGATTTACAGTTCCTACAACTGAAGAAGAGGCTTTCAAGATGCTGGACGAAGTGGTATCCCTTGGACAAAAAGATCTCGCAATCCAGGGTACCAAAAAAGAATTCATCACAGAAGAACACTTTGAATTAGGGATGTGGATCCGGAATCGCTGGATCTATCGTATTGATTGTGATGACTCCATCGTTCAAGACAGATACGACAAATGCTATGAGATGCTCTCCGGCGACAACACCGGCGAAATGATATTCGAGCATCCAGATTCTGTATCAAGTGGCTTCCTAAGTCGGTACTACGACCACCTCAAAGAATTTTTACGCACCAACGCTCCAGCCATCTATGTCAAACGCAAACCTATCAAATGTCTCAACTGCGGCTGCAAAGTTCTCCGAATTCAATACGGTTATCCCGGTCACGAAATGAGGGATGCTGCCGAGCGTGGAGAAATCCTCCTTGGAGGTTGCTGCATCAGTCCTGATAGTCCCGATTACGGTTGCCCTAACTGCGGTCAGGGGTATATAAAAGGAATTATTGACCAATAACCTTACCTGTTATGACTCCAGATTTCGAAAAGGAGCTATATTTCCAACGAAATGATAAGGACACCTGGGCAATGGCCCGGCTGCATCACTCATTGCTGCTGAAGATACAGAACTCTCCAATCTGGGAGAAGGAAGACGTCCCGGACATCCCACTCTCGGAAGAACAGATGGTCATCTTCACCAAAGGTTACGATCCGAGCTGGGAAGCCCGCTATGCTCCATACCTGCTGGGTGGTTGGTACTACCTTACCCGTTCAGGCTGGTGGATCAAGAAACTCAAATACGAGAAAAAGGGAGATGGCTTTTATCACATCACCGAGCATTACACGGCACCAAAAGAAAAGGGCCACAATGTACTGGCACAAGTCATTATCGAAGGCCATTTCTCCCCGCCAATCCTCGATGACCGCCTCCGTGCTCTTCTTCCAACGATAGACATTTTACCACATTAATCAAGATAGCCGGGATAGACAGACCATCTATCCCGGCAAATCATTCTATCTGGACCTATGATGGACTTGAGGTTCCTCCTCTTCTACCTCTTTAGAGGCAGTGGCCAACTGGACACCGGCTTGCGGAGAAACACTTGCTCTGAATAGAGAAAAATCAGCCTTCTCGCCCTTGTCCAA
>DBWN01000023.1:0-3227 GCA_002308935.1 Bacteroidales bacterium UBA1237
GACCCCATTTCATCTTCCGCGAAGTCGACAAGAGCCTTCCCTCCAGGTCCCATATCAATCTGCCCGCCGGTAATCTTGGCGTTCACGATGGGTGTGAAAGATGATACCCCGACAGGGACTACTTCTTCCATCATGGCTCCGGGATACTTGTCCGGAGAGGAATACATTTTATCCGCTTCGACAAGATTCCAATTAACTCCATCAAGGCTTGATGCCCATCCATCAAGTGAAGGGACCATCACTGAAGGAACCCCTCCTGTCGTTTCCACGCGGAAAATGAGATCACCGCCTTTTCTGGTGCCTTTGATCTCCCCTGCTGTTGAAGGAAGGGAATCTTTCCCTTTCAGGGAAGAAGCTTTCACCTTAAAGTAACTTACTGTGACAGGCGGATTGAATTTTCCGGGATAGTCGACATTGACGCACCTCTGTTTGGAGACAGTGCGCTGATATGTCTGCATATGGGCTCCAAGTTGTCCGGGATACCATATCCAAGAATCCGCGAAAGAGTCTACGGAAAGCAAGAGGAGAACGGTTAAGGATACCGCTTTGAGAATGGTTCTGAAGGTATGATTCATGTCAGGATCTGTTGGGTTATCCGTATGGTTTATGCAATTATAATCAAGATACCCGACAATACAAAACACTGCTTGAATGCAGACTTCACAAATGAAGATTCAGCAAAAAAATAGAAGATGAAATCAAAAAAGGAGAGGCCGAAGCCCCTCCTCAATATGGGATATCGTTACCCTTCACTATTTGGGAACACCGCTGGAAACGATCTCTGAATACTTGTCGTAAGCTGCCTTCATGGCGTCATCGCTGCTGCTGAAACGATAGTAAGCGTTCTTCAGGTATTCTGCGATGTTGACCTTGATTGAGTCGTCCTTGGTGATAGCGTAAGCTTTCTCGAAAGGCTCGATGCAGGCCTTGAGGTCCTTCTCGAACTTGGAGACGAGCTCCATGTACTTCTTGTCATCGAGTTCCTCGGAAGCCTTCTCCTGATCCTCAACAGCGAGGTTGTAGTAAAGGATACCGGTTCCGATGTAACCGTACTCGTAGTTAGGATTGACCTTGGTGCACTCCTCATAAGCCTTGACAGCAGCCTCGGTGTCACCGAGCTGAGAGTGGATGTTTCCTTCTACGTAATAGAGGGAAGCGTTGTTGGGCTCGTTCTTCTTGGCCTGGTCAAGGAGAGTGAACAGGTGGTCTGTGCTCTCGTTGTTGGTGAGATAGTAGTTGATAAGGCCGATAAGGATGCTCTGGCTCTGAGGGAACTTCTTGAAGCCGTCCTCAAGATAACTCTTGGCATTGTCGGGATCAACGTCAGCGAGTTTCGCATAGATATCACCATTATCAGAATAATAACCGTAGTCGAGGCACTCCTTGAAGAGTCTCTTGGCGTTAGCGTTGTCACCTCCGGTGAGGGCGGTGAAACCGGCATTGTAGATAGAAGCGGTGTCAACCTTGTTCACAGGCTGTCCTGCGACAACTTTGGCAGCCTCCTCGAAAAGGCTTGAAGCCTCTGCGTACTTGCCGAGGTTGTAGAGGGAGTAAGCGTCATTGCTGAGCTTCTCTCCGATCTTCTCGATAGCCTCAGCGGATGCCTTAGCGGTCTTGGGATCAAGCTCATAAGCTTTCTTGTAAGCCTCAGCTGCTTTGATCAGGGCATTCTCTGCGACGGGTTTCGTCACTTCAATGACAGCGACCTGGCCAGCTCCGTTGAAGTAGAGATTCTTGTTGGAATAAACTTCCTTGGTCATCTGCTCGCCACCAACGGTCACAGTCTCAGTTGACATGGGGTTCTCACCACCCATGACGAGTTTGAGGTCGTTCTTGGTTGCACCCTGCCAGATGTTTCCCGCGGGAGCGTCGTAAGCAGTAACGTAAGCCTTACCAAGAGCGGTCCAAGTGGCGGCCTTGGTATTCTTCTTTGCGTTCTGTGATGCCTCAACAGCAGCGTCAAGAGCCTTCTTGGCGGCATCGGGCTTCACCTGTGCACCAGCTATCTGAACTGATGCCAGCACTGCGAGTGCGATAAAGATCTTTTTCATGATAAATAAAAACTAGTTTTAATTGCTTTCCTGTACTTCTGTATTCCCGGTCTGGTTCGCTTCAGCCCCTCCGTCGGGAATCTGAGGTGCGCCTTCCACCTGGTTTTCTTCCTGGGAGCCCGGAACCACGGACACAGCCGCTATGGAATCCTCCTCCCTTATGGTAATCAGCTTGACTCCTTGGGTATTCCTTCCGGACTCGCTGATCTTGCTCACTTCCATCCTGATGATGACACCTGAACGGTTGATTATCATCAGGTCATCTTCACCAGTCACATTACCCATTGCAACAAGCTTGCCAGTTTTCTCGGTAATGTTTATGGTACGTACTCCCTTGCCTCCTCTGTTGGTCTTCCTGTACAGATCGAAGTCTGACCTCTTACCGAAGCCTTTCTCACTGACAACCAACAATGTATGCAAAGCTGCATCCTCAGCTGCAGGATCGTATGAGACGGCCGAAACGACCTCTTCATTTTCTGCGATATTTATACCCTTGACTCCTGAAGCGAGCCTTCCCATAGCCCTTACGGTCTCCTCACTGAAGCGGCAGCAAAGTCCGGCGGAAGAAGCGAGGAAGAGTTCCTCGTGACCGTTTGTGAGCATCGCGGTGAGAAGTTCATCTCCGTCACGGACGGTAACAGCGTTGATACCCTTGACGCGAGGACGGGAGTAAGCCTCGAGGGTGGTCTTCTTGACGAGACCGCGCTTTGTTACCAGGATGACGAAGTTGTTGTTGATGTATTCCTCATCGGCAAGAGTCTTCACATTGATGATGGCTTTTATCTTGTCATCAGGGATGCTGAGCACATTCTGGATGGCCCTTCCCTTTGAAGCCCTTGATCCTTCAGGAACCTGGTATACTTTCAGCCAGTAGCACTTGCCCGAGGTCGTGAAGAACAACAGGGTCGAATGCATGTTGGCTATATAGAGGTGCTCTATGAAGTCCGAGTCACGGGTAGCGCTTCCTTTTATACCGATACCGCCCCTGTTCTGGGTCCTGTATTCGGTGAGGGAAGTCCTCTTGATGTACCCCATACGGGAAATCGTTATCACGACATCCTCATCAGCGAAGAAGTCCTCGGGGTTGAACTCATCTGCATTGAGTGAGATTTCAGTGCGGCGCTTGTCGGCGTACTTGGCCTTGAGCTGCTCGGTCTCCTGCTTGATGATCTCAAG
>DBWN01000023.1:3379-3732 GCA_002308935.1 Bacteroidales bacterium UBA1237
GACTTGGCCTCTTCAACGCTCTTGGAAGCCCTTATGATACGGATGATCTCGTCAATGACGTCAATAGCCTTCAGGAGACCTTCGAGGATATGGGCCCTCTTCTTGGCTTTCTCGAGGTCGAACTTCGTACGGCGGACGACGACTTCGTGGCGGAAGTCAACGAACACCTGGAGCATGTCCTTGAGTGAAAGGGTACGGGGACGTCCCTTCACGAGGGCGACATTGTTGATTGCGAAGCTGGACTGGAGTGCAGTGTACTTGAAGAGAGTATTGAGGACAACTCCCGAGTTGGCGCCCTGCTTCACCCTGATGATGACGCGGATGCCTTCCCTTGAAGTTTCGTCGTTGATGTA
>DBWN01000023.1:3838-9298 GCA_002308935.1 Bacteroidales bacterium UBA1237
GCCCTGACGACGACTTTACCTCTACCTGTCTCGTAGGCGTCCTTGATGCCCTGGATACCCTGGATGATTCCTCCGGTGGGGAAATCAGGTCCGGGAAGGTAGTGCATCAACTCCTCAGTAGTGATATCGGGATTGTCTATGTAAGCGCAGATGGCGTCGCAGACCTCACCCAGATTATGGGGAGCCATGTTGGTCGCCATACCGACAGCGATTCCGGAAGATCCGTTCAAAAGAAGAAGCGGAGCTTTTGTAGGAAGCACAGTAGGTTCAGGAATCGTGTCGTCGAAGTTCAGCTGGAAGTCGACGGTATCCTTCTCGAGATCACCAAGAACGTCCTCGGTTATCTTCTCGAGCTTGGCCTCGGTGTAACGCATGGCCGCGACAGGGTCACCGTCCATTGAACCGAAGTTGCCCTGACCGTAGACCATGGGATATCTCTGGTTCCAGTTCTGGGCAAGACGCGCCATGGCGTCATATACGCTGGAATCTCCGTGGGGATGGAACTTTCCAAGCACCTCTCCCACGATCCTGGCGGATTTCTTGGTCTGTCCGGAATAATTCAGTCCGAGACCGTCCATTCCGAAAAGGACCCTCCTTTGTACAGGTTTGAGACCGTCCCTTGCATCGGGAAGCGCCCTTGAGACGATGACCGACATCGAATAGTCGATGTAAGCGCTCTTCATCTCCTCCTCAATGTTCACCTGCTCGATGACACCGCTGCCCGAAAGCTGCTCTTCTGCAATGTTCTTATCTTCTGTGTTCTCCATTATATCTGTTTGTCAAAATATACCCCGGCAAAACGGGATATGTACCGCGGGGACAACCACTGATTCCGCACTCCCCGCCACGCGTGCGCATTAACATGCAAATTTAATCATTTTTTTGGGTTTTCTAACAATAAAGGAGGGGGAACTTTATATAAATACATGGTATCACGTCATGGATGGAAGTCATATGCTGACACATTGTCATAAAGGCTGGACATGGATACGGGATTTGCACAGATTTTGCGGTTCGCTATATTGCTTTATTATCCCTTGTCCCGTCATGAGCCGCATGACTGCGGCCAGGGATCACCTTAAAACATACACGAGATTTACATATGGATTTGAGAGTATCAGGAGAACTGAACAGCATAATCACCTACGCCAGGGAAGAAGCGATGAGGACCGGCAGCTACGGCATCGGTCCCGACCATCTTTTCCTCGGCATAATCCGTCATGCCGAAAATGACGCCTACCGTATCCTGGAAGGGATGGAGGTCGACATGGAGCAGCTAAAGAAGTTCATCGATTCGAGGATCTTCACTAATGAAAAGATCCCTTACGAGGAACTGGAGAACATCAACTTCTCGAGAGGCGCCCAGAACGTGCTCACCATAACCGTCATGGAAGCCACCAAGATGAGGAGTTCCCAAGCTGACCCGATTCACCTTCTTCTCGCCCTCTGCAGGACGACCGGAAGCTATGGTCAGGCATATCTCCGCAATCTGGGTATCGACTACGGAAAGATCCTTTCCTATATCGACAAGGAGGGGTTCTTAAGGAAGGAAGACGAAACCGAAAGGAGCGACGACGGAGAAGAAATGCCGGAATCTGATGAGAGCTCCACACAGGGAGCTCAGGACAGAGGCAAGGGGGACGGTATCGAAGAATTCGGATACGACCTCACCAAGGCCGCTGCAGAGGGGAAACTTGACCCTGTCGTAGGCAGGGAGGTCGAGATCAGCCGTGTCATCGAAATCCTCGGAAGAAGGAAGAAGAACAACCCCATGCTAATAGGAGAGCCCGGTGTCGGCAAATCCGCCATAGTGGAAGGAATCGCCCTAAGGATCGCTTCGGGTGAGATATCCCCCGCCCTTCTCAAGAAAAGGATCATTTCACTTGACATCGCGTCGGTCGTTGCCGGCACCAAATACAGAGGAGACTTTGAGAAAAGGCTCAAGAGCATCATCTCCAAGGCCAGCAAAGACCCCAACCTCATCCTCTTCATTGATGAGTTCCACACAATAGTGGGAGCCGGAGGCGCCCAAGGCAGCCTTGATGCCGCCAACATGCTGAAGCCNNATCGTGGAGAAGGACGGAGCTCTTGACAGGAGGTTCCAGAAGATAATCGTCGAGGCGACAGACGTCCCCCAGTCGATAGCGATCCTCACAAATCTCCGCCCCAAGTATGAGGAATTCCACGGGCTCAAATACACTGACGAGTCCCTTGAGGCATGCGTCAGACTGACAGAAAGATACATCCCCGACAGGACTCTTCCCGACAAGGCGATTGACGCCATGGACGAGGCGGGTTCAATGGTAAGGCTTCATCTAGGAAAGAAGAAAGGATCGAACACCGTCACCGATGAAGATATCGCAACAGTGGTATCCAAAATGACCGGAATCCCCGTGAACAAGGTCGCCGAGAGCGAAGGCGGAAGGATCATGAAGATGAAGGGAAGGCTGAAAGGCAGGATAATCGGTCAGGACGATGCGATCGATACTGTGGTCAATGCCATCCAGAGGAACAGGGCCGGTCTGAAGGATCCCGGAAGACCTATCGGTTCATTCCTTTTCTTCGGCCCCACAGGAGTCGGAAAGACCCAGCTCGCCAAATGCCTTGCCGAGTATCTCTTCGATTCTGAAGAGAACATCGTCAGGATCGACATGAGCGAATACATGGAGAAGTTCTCAGTGTCCAGGCTCATCGGAGCCCCTCCCGGATATGTAGGTTATGAGGAAGGAGGCCAGCTCAGCGAGAAAGTGCGCCGCAAACCCTACTGCGTTGTTCTTCTTGACGAAATCGAAAAAGCCCATCCGGACATCTTCAACCTGCTTCTGCAGGTGCTGGACGACGGGCGCCTCACGGACAGTGAAGGAAGGACTGTAAGCTTCAAGAATACGATCGTCATCATGACGTCCAACGTGGGAAGCCGCGACATTGAAGAGTACGGCAAGGGAGTCGGATTCGTGACAGCAGGAAGAAGTCTCTCAAACGACCACCATGGGATAATGGAGAAAGCCGTACGCAAGGCGTTCCCTCCTGAGTTCCTCAACCGAGTGGACGAGAAAGTGTTCTTCAACACCCTGACAAAGGACGATATCGAAAAGATCATCGACATCGAACTCTCAAGCCTGAAGCAGAGGGCGGAAGAGGCAGGTTACAAGATCACCATCACTCCGAAGGCCAAGAGGTTCGTGGCAGAAGCCGGATACGATCCCGCTTTCGGCGCAAGGCCTCTGAAGAGGGCCATCATGAAATACGTGGAGGACCCTGTATCGGAGTTCATAATCTCTGACCGCGTACTCGGAAAACGCGGGAAGAAGAACGGTGAACCTAAAGTCCTACGCCTGACCCTCAGTGGAGATGGAGAGAATCTCGAGGTCCAGCTCGCCGATAATGTCAAGCAGAGCGTTGAAGGATGACTCGGATGAGATGAGGGACTGGATGCCGCTTGTGGAGTAATCTGTATTTTTCATGACACTTTGTATTTAGTTGCTGATACTGTCCGAATGAGTGTTTTATCTCATTTCAGCGGCAAAGGTATAGTTAGCTTGTGCCATTATTTGGGCACAAGCTAATTTTTTTTGAAAATTTTTCACTTTTTTAGGAAATTTAAAACCTGAATAGGACTACAACCCGAAAGACAACTCGAAATCCGATGAAGAAACTTGCCATATTCGACCTTGACGGGACTCTGCTGGACACTGTAGCGGACCTTGCCGGAGCAACGAATTATGCCCTCCGGACTCTTGGATTCCCCGAAAGGAAGGTCGAGGAATTCAGATTCCTGGTAGGAAGAGGTATTTACAATCTTTTCAGGGGCGCCCTTCCCAAAGAGGAAGCATCCGAAGAGAACGTTGACAAGATGGCCGGACTTTTCGTGCCATACTACAATGCCCACATGTGCGACCTGACTAGGCCCTATGAAGGCATACCGGAGATGCTTCACAACCTTACCTCTTCAGGAGTTCAGGTGGCTGTGGCGTCAAACAAGTATCAGGCAGGTTCCGAGAATCTGATGAAGACTTTCTTCCCAGAGATCGGTTTCCTGGCTGTTTGCGGACAAAGGGAAGGATTCCCGATCAAACCCGACCCTGCGATAGTGAAGAACATCATGGCCCTGATACCCGGTATTACCGAAAAGGATGTCGTTTACATCGGAGACTCCAATGTGGATATGCAGACAGGGATCAACGCCTCTGTGGACACAGTCGGAGTGAGTTGGGGGTTCAGGAGCGTGGAGGAGCTTCAGGCATACTCCCCTTGGAAGATAGTGCATACCCCTGAAGAACTCGAAGAAGCGATTTTGGGGAGACAATAACAACACCCATAACCTGTATATGTCATGGAAGAAAGAAGTGTAGATACACTCGCACGGTACATAATGATGGTGGCTGTCGCCGCTGTCGTATGCCTGCTGTGCTGGTACTTCAGGAGCGTGCTCGTATACATAATCCTGGCAGCAGTGGTTTCACTGGTGTCAAGACCGATCATGAACTTCCTGAAGAAGTTCTCCATAAAGGGGAAACACCTTCCCGACTGGATTTGCGCAATGCTGTCCCTCATCCTTTTCCTTGCTGTAATGATAGGGATAGTCACCAGATTGATTCCTGTCATATACGGGATCGTACAGGACGTCTCCGCCAATCTGCAGACCACATCTTACAACACTTCAGCTCTGAGGGACTTCTTGGCTGAAGCGAACTTCCGCCTCCATGAATGGTTCCCCAGTCTTGATCAGGACGTGACTATTCAGAGCGCCACTGTGAAATTCCTTACTGACACCTTCGACCTTTCATCCGTTACGACTATCGTCGGCAGCGTCGCTTCAGCGATCGGAACGCTCGGAGTAGGGCTTTTCTCTACAGTATTCATCGGATTCTTCTTCATCAAGGATCCCATGCTTTTCAGGAACATAATCTCAGCAATCGTCCCTGAGCATCTCGAAAAAAGGGCAGTTGACGCAGTCGGAGACATTGAACACCTTCTTACAAGATATTTCGGAGGTCTTACAATCGAAGTCATCGGTGTTGCGCTGCTCAACTTCATAAGCCTTTCCATCTTCGGCAAGATCGGAACATCAGCCGCTGCCGGTATCGCCTTCATGACCGGAATGCTCAACGTCATACCTTATGTAGGTCCATGGATCGGAGCCGCGATAGGCACTGTCCTTGGTGTCGTGATAAGGTACAGCGGAGCGGCAGCAATAGGAGCGTCCCCTCAGCTGCTGGTGGTCGTTGTCACTCTTCTGGCATGTTTCATCGTCACACAGATGTTCGACAACTTCCTCTTCCAGCCGCTCATCTACTCCACCAGCATCAAATCAAGTCCTCTTGAAATTTTCATAGTGCTGCTTATTGCAGGTCATGTCGGAGGAATAATCGGCATGCTGGTAGCGATTCCCGCATATACCGTCATAAGGGTGATAGCAGCCGAGTTCTTCTATAACGTCAAGGCGATAAGGAGACTGAT
>DBWN01000063.1:0-1017 GCA_002308935.1 Bacteroidales bacterium UBA1237
TCATATCTACCGAGAATCCTCAGCAGGTCGGGAACAATTCCTTCGAGTCTTTCACCGAGCAGACTTTCGTCACTCAGGTGAAACTCCTCGTATCGCTCAGTCCTTTCAACGTCACATGGTGGCAGCTGTATGACAATGACCCCTGGTGGGCAGTCAACTCCCCTGTCACCCTCAACAGCGAATGTACTCCCGCATACCAGGACTTCAAGACATTCCCTACAGTGTCGTTGCTCACCAATGGAGCCTATTCAGGGAAAAGTGCAATGGTAGCCACCATAGCGATCGATGACGCAGCTTCCCTTATCCTCTTCGGAGACGAGCACGGAGGAGAACTGTTCATCGGCACAGCCAACAACCTCAACGAAGGATCCTGGGCCAAGACCAGTGAGGGCCATGCTTTCGGATCAAGGCCTTCCGCCCTTACTTTCAAGTACAAGTTCGACTCAAGCAACAGCACCCCCTTCTACGCATCAGTGAGCATTCTCTCCGAAGACGGGACTCTTCTCGCATCGGGAACTTCCGACAACAATTCCACTTCGGTCAGTTCCTGGACGGATTTCACGATCCCGTTGGAATACAAAGTGACCGACAAGAAGGCCGGGATGATAAAGATGAGTTTCCGTTCATCCCCGAAGGGAACCGAAAAGAGCGGTGCAAAGACAGTCACCACCCTCAGCGGTGAACACGACATCCACGCCGGGAACATCCTTTACCTGGACGACATCACCCTCAAATACGAATAGCACAGATCATGAAAAAGATATTATCGGCAATAGCAACTCTGGCGGTCCTTTGCGCCTGCACAAGCAAAGAGAACCCCACAACAAAGGAGACGGGAAGCCTCTCCGTCAAGCTTTCCAGCAATGGCGACTACATAACAAAAGCCGCCCAGGACGACACTAATGAGTTCAAGATCGACATCACCAGGACAGATGGATGGAGCCTCAGTTATGACCGCTTCGCCGACATGCCGGAGCTTCTTGATCTGGCCGAAGGCGATTATACGATAACCGCATC
>DBWN01000063.1:1078-2948 GCA_002308935.1 Bacteroidales bacterium UBA1237
CTGCAGAACATGAAAGTGACTTTCCAGCTGAGCGAGAACTTCAAGAAAGAACTCTCTGACTATAACATCTCTGTCACCAATGCATCCTCATGGACTGCAGAAGACGCCGGTGAAAGGACTCTGACATGGGACAAGGCTGCCGCTGATGCAGGCAAGCCCGGATACTTCTCGGTAGCCGCTCTAATGGTGAAAGTCGACGGATACCGCAACATCGACAATTCGGAGGCGCATGCAATGCTGTCTATAACGGACGTCGCCCCCAGAGACCATCATATCATTTTCATAGACGCGCAGGTCACGGGTTCCGTCAACGGAGTAAGCATCAAGGTTGATGATACCGTGAACGAGAAGAACTCCGACATCTTTATCCCCGGATGGGACGAGACTCCTGTGGACGGAGGTGAAAGCGGAGGTGACGACGATCCTGACGACCCGACACCTTCTACTGCCCCCACAATGAGCTGGGACGTGAATCCCACTTTCTCTCCTACTCCCATAGAAGATGTGATGGATGTGAACATCACCATTTCCGCACCGGAGTCGATCAAGGAGTTCGTAGTGAGCGTCGATTCTTCCGTCCTTTCGGATGTAATCGCTGCCATGGCCGGCAACACCACTTACAGTTGGGCGAAGGACGGTCCCTTCGACATGGATCTGATCGGTGATGAGGCACTTGTCAGCGCCTTGTCTTCAATGCTCCCCACCGGTGACAGCCTTTACGGTCAGACAGAGGTGCTTTTCTCTCTGTCAAACCTGGTTCCGATGATCAAGATATACAATCCCCAAAGCGGATCCAACCATATCTTCACAATGAAAGTGACTGATATGAAAGGCCAGACCCTCTCCAAATCAGTAACCTTTGTAATGCATTAATGATGAGAAAGTCCACACGCATATTCCTTATGCTGGCTGCGACTCTTCTTCCGGCATGCTCGGTTCGTGACAATGTCCCTTCCGAGTATGGTTCCCTCAAACTGAGGTTGCATCAGGACTTGGGTGTCGAGACGCTCACAAAGAGCGCCGGTGCACCAGATCCGCTCTTCAAGCTCGAGGTGACTTCAGCCCAAAGCGGGGAGACCACTATTGTCCCCGACTACAGGACATTGGAGACGGAACCCCTCACTCTCATCGCAGGCAGATACAATTTGAAGGCGTCATCGGGAGAAAACTCCCCTGCCGCCTGGAACGCTCCCTATTATACCGGGGAGACTTCCGTACTCGTGAAACCGGACCAGACCACCACTGCGGAAATAGTCGCTTCTCTCTCATCCAGTATGGTGACCGTTGAGTTCGGGGAAGATGTTCCCGAAGCTTTCACCTCCTACAAGGTCAGCGTTTCGAGCAGTCTTGGTGGAGAGACCCTCGTCTTCGGAAACGATGCCAAGACTCTCGCCGATACGGCGTATTTCGCATCGGGAGCGGACCTCACATGGAGGCTCGACATGGTGAACACGGACGGGACCGCCTACAGCGCAGGTCCTGACATCATCAAGGGAATCGAGCCCAAGAAGCACTACAAGCTCATTTTCAACATCTCGGAAGATGAGAACAAAGAAGGAGGATTCGTCATCAGGATGAGCCTGGACGACTCGCTTACCGAAAAGAACTACAACATGTACCTTAATTTCGGCAGTGACGAGAACCCCAGGATATCAGCCAACTTCGATTTCTCAGAGGCGGTCATCATATCCCAGGGGAATGAGGACTCAAGGATAATTTCCCTTGCAGCGGCCTGCGGAATAGGAAGAGCAACCATCACCCATGCCAATGCCGGTCTTCTTGAAGCCGGTCTTCCCCAGGCTTTCGAACTTGTGGAAGCTTCTTCTACCGCCGCTCTTCAGCAGATAGGCATAGATGCTTCTCCTATAGC
>DBWN01000219.1 GCA_002308935.1 Bacteroidales bacterium UBA1237
GGTTCAGCGCTTGCCGCCTTTCGCTTTCCAGTAAGCTTCTATTTCTTCGAGGGTCTTTCCGGTAGTGTCGGGCACGTGCCTGTACATGATCCAAAGATAAGGGAAGCACATGAACGCGAAGAGGAAGAACGTTCCGGAAGGAGTGAGGTTCTCAAGCATCCAGGGAGTCAGCTGTCCGATAAGGTATGTTCCGATCCACAGGGCGAATCCGGCGATCGACATTGCTAATCCTCTGACCCTGTTGGGGTACATTTCGCTGAGAAGCACGAACACGACGGCGCTTATGCTTATCGCAGTGCAGAACACATAGAGGAGGAAGAATGTGAGCATGAACCAGTTCGGAAGGTTCGTAAAGGGCAGGAAGTATATGCCTATCATAAGAAGGCAGACTATCATTCCTCCGACTCCCCACCAGACGAGTTTCTTTCTTCCGACCTTGTCGATGATGAGAAGCGCCACTACAGTCGTAAGCATGTTTACCACTCCGACAAGGACTGTGGAGAACAGAGGATCCTCGAAGCCGGCGTCCGCGAATATCTTCGGTCCATAGTAAAGGACGGCGTTCACTCCCATGAACTGCCCGAGAATCGCTATCGCGCTTCCAATAAGGACGGCCATGAATATTCCTGGTTCAAGAAGGGTCTTCCACTCCGTCTTGACTTCCCCTTGGATCGAGGACTTGGTTTCAGAAAGCCCATTGGACGCTTCTTCATCGGAACCGTATATGAGCTGAAGGATTCCCAGAGCTTTGGAATCCTGTCCTTTCACTATGAGCCAACGGGGACTCTCAGGTATGAAGAATATCACAAGGAGGAAGAGTATGTCCGGAATGGTTTCGCAGCCGAGCATTCCCCTCCAATATTCATTGTTGAACATTCTCACATACAGATTCCCTGACGTGGAATCAAGAATAGCCCTTTTCAGTATCAGGAAGTTGGCCAGATACGCCAAAAGGAATCCTATCGTGATGAAGAGCTGATAGAAACTCACCATCGTTCCTCTCACATGAGCTGGAGACACTTCCGAAATGTAGATCGGCGACACGATCGATACGATTCCTATCCCGAATCCTCCTATCATCCTGAAGATCACCAGCTGCGCGAAATCCGCACAGACGGCGCATCCGATCGCGGAGATGGAGAACATCAGGGCGGCGATGAGCATGGTCTTCTTCCTCCCGAGGAAATCCGACAGCATGCCGGCGACAAGAACACCGATAATTGAGCCGATGAGGGCGCAGCCCACATACCAACCTTCACCTCCGGTCGAGAGGCCGAACTGCATTTTAACGATCTCCGTCGTTCCGGAGATGACTGCCGTATCGTACCCGAAGAGGATTCCTCCTATAGCGGCAACAACCGAAAGGAAGACAACATATGCACTGACTTTCTGGGTTTTCATCGTCGTTCTTGTTTTATTTCTTGAAGTTGTCCCAATAATCAAACATCCTAATATGGCAAAGGTCGAAAGCGAAGAACCCGTCCGAATTCTCATCCATGGTCTTCACTATCTCCGGGATGAGATCCCCTTTGCCCCCGTCACGGAAACCGGGTTCATTGCCGAGGTCAGGCCCGCTGTAGAACGGGACATCCCCGCAAAGGCGTTTCGCTCCGAGTTTCGCGAACCCTTCCATCGTCTTCTCCTTGTTCCCGTGGATGGAATCCGAAGAGCAGTACGCCCCAAGGATCATGAAATCCACCAGGTCGGCGAACCCCGTCGCCTGATATTCCGCTGTAGCCCAGGAGAAGGTGGGTTCCTCTTTCATAAGCGGATAAGAAGGGCTGGTCCAGTTGACTCCGCTGCGGTAGTATTCGCTGAACCATGCTCCCACATAAACGCCAAGTTTCACTTCCGGAGATGTGCTGTGCACCGTCTGTACAGCTTTCTGGACGAAGTCACGGATCACCTTGCAACGGAATGTCATCCATTTCACCTCCAGTTCATCCGGTTCCTTGTCAAGGAAAATGTGTCCAGGCTCGGTGAAGACCGGCCAACGTTCCGGTTCATGGCCGAGATACCTGCTGAAGGCTTCTTTGCCTGCAGGAGAGTATCCGGCGTCCATCGCATAGTCGTCATAACGGCACCTGTCCATCACTATCCCGTCCAGTCCCTCATAAGAGGCCGCTTCCGAAAGAAGAGACAGAAGGAACTCCTGCACTTCGGGGTTTGCGGGATCAAGGAAGACTCCCCCGTTCACATCCGGATTGTCAGCCTGGCTGACTAGAGTCCCGTCCGGGAGAAGGTCCACTGCACACCAGTCCGCCTTCTCGGGATCGTCAAACACCATCCCCTCCTTCGTTCCGTTTCCGTATTTCCAGCCTCCCACCATCATGTTCATTCCTGCATGGACCCTGAGGCCAGCCTTATGACCTTCATCAATGAACGTCCTAAGATAGTCAAAATTCCCTTTCCTCTGACGGAAACCCATCTCTCCGCCGGGGAACCATGCTGGAACCTTGGTGAGGGCAGGAGCCACTTTACTGCTGAAAAACACGTCACCGCTAGTGGGACGCACGTCCACCACGATGTCAGTGAAACCCATCTCCGCAATACGGGCGCAGTCCCTCGCTATGGAGTCTGCGTCATCCGCATATGATGTGAAATTGGCTGAAGCGTCAATCCACAGGAAATGGCGCTTCTGGGGTTGGGAACGGCCGCATGAGAAAGTGGCCAGAATACAGAAAAAGAGCAGAAGTCTTTTCATGGGGGTATTTGTCAAGTGTCCGGTCTTTATACAAATCCCCCCGGAAAGTCCTGCCGGGGGGATCCTGCATGAAAGAGTTGTTGAGTATTGACGCAGTAGCGTCTTTTTAGAATTCGATCGCGAACTTGCGGTAGGTGGAAGTCGCAGCGTCCATCACATAAGCTACAGGAACTCCGTCTTCAACGGCCACCTTGATATCAGTGTTGGATCCGTACTGCCAGTTGCCTTCGGTCGCGTAATAATCCTGACGTATGACAAGGGCGGGAGCGGCCGGATCATCAATGTTCAGGACCCAGAAGGTGGACGGCATGTATCCGTCGACGGTTCCGTCATAGTCCCAGTCGGCGAACGCGAAATAGTTCATGCCCAGGACTGCCAAGAACTTGTGTCCTTCATAGGTGAAGACTGTTCCGCTGTTGATCGCTCCTTCCCAGCTGTAGCCGGTGGTGAACACAGAAGACCAGGATGCCGCATCACCCAAAGCGGGAGAATAATGGAGATTGTAGTCACCCACGTATCCGGCGAAGTAGAATCCTTCATTGACGGATGTACCTGCTCCGATAGTGAC
>DBWN01000268.1:0-4404 GCA_002308935.1 Bacteroidales bacterium UBA1237
TATATGCACCCTAGGGCAACGATTGGCCCGTACCTTGCATCTTAGTTAAGGTGTTTGTTGATTGGAAATGAAAAGAACCATTTTTTCATATATAGCAGTTTCAATTGTCCTGTCTGTTCTTTTAGGGAAAGTTGATTGTTTTTCCCAGGAACGTCCGGACTCACTTTCTTACGACACATCCGATCTGCTTTTCGCACCGGATTCTCTCCATTCAGAGGACTCTTTGGATATCGTCCCTAAGGATGTTATGCATTCAGACCATTCTTATCTGGTTATCCCTTCATCCGAGACTCCTCATTCCGTGTCAGATGAAAATCTGTCTTCTGACGGACCTTACAGGCTTGTGATGGATGGTAACGGTGACAAGTGGAGGATGTACAGAGTCGACGGCCTTATCCTTGGAGTGAATGTCCGTAAATACAAGGATTTCGGGAGATGGTTCAGGGTGGATTATTATATCCTGAATGAAGGGGATTCGCCGAAGAGGTTCGATTTCTCATCAGCCTCTGTCGTAAGTCCTGACGGAAGAGCGAAACTCTTTACCCATGACGAGTTCATCCGTAAGTCCCGTCGCCGCAGGTTCTGGTCCTCTTTCGGTACGAATGTCGCGATCCTGACCACTGGCGTCATACTTGACGAAGTGGTGAACGGAGAATATTTCGGTGGCAGGGCCGATGAATATTCCTTCGGAAGGGATATAGCTCATGAGGCATCTTCATTCTTCATTTCGGAGCTCTCATTTGCGGGAATGGCGGCTGCCAGTGCATATTTCTCAGGTGACATGAGCCGGGTATATTCCGAGAATCTCGGCTATGTCCGGGACTATACTATAAAGCCCGATACCGCTATAGAAGGTCATGCTTATGCAAGATATTCCCGTTCTGGAGTAATTACTGTGAATGTCCCTGTCGGCGGAAGAGTCTATTCAATGGATTGGGACACTTCCAAGATTGAGTCATTGTCGAAAGGGGAACTCTGACCGTACGACATGGAAAATGTTCGGCAGCATATCGAGAAGATACGCTGCCGATAGTCTTTTATGCCGTGATAAGAATATCTAAAGGGTAATGATACCGGTCTTGATGGCGTAGATCACGAGCTCAACGGAGTTGTTTATTCCAAGTTTCTTGAAGATGTTGTTCTTGTGGGTATTGACTGTAGCCACGTTGATGTGCATCTTTTCGGCGATTTCTTTGGCGGTCAGACCTTCTGAGCACAGGGCTATTATCTCATTTTCCCTGTCAGTGAAAGGTTCCTTCGCGCTTTTTTTCGCTACCCTTATGTCACGGATCAGTTTCGAGATGTCCTTTCCAAAATAGTCTCCGTCTTCCATTATATAATCGATAGCGGTGAACAGTTCCTGTGAAGGTGCGTTCTTGCTTATGAATCCGTTGATTCCCGCTTCAAGAAGATTGGTGATAGTCGAAGGATCGTTCTCGGCTGAAAGGACCAATATCTTCAAGGCGGATTTTTGTTCAGAAAGTTTTCTGGCGATATCGATTCCATTCCCGTCAGGAAGGCGTATGTCCAACAGCAGAAGATCCGCATCGGTCTTCTCATACAATGCGTCGAATTCTGCAACAGTGCTCGCTTCTCCAACGACATCATATTTGTCTTTCACAGAAGAGAGGACGGATGTGATTCCTGCGCGGAAGAGGTAATGGTCCTCTACGATAATGATTCTGATCGGGTAGTTCATGGTCTATTTGTTTATTCGCTTTTCAATACTGTGAATCCGAAAGTGCTTCCAGCACCGGGACTGGTTTCCAGAGTGATATCTCCTCCGGCAAGTTCAATGAACTCTTTGCAGATGACTAGTCCGAGAGCTGTGCCCCTTTCTCCGAAAGTGCCGATTGATGAGGATACGTTCTTTCCTTTGAGCAGGCTGGCTGCCATTTCTGAGTCCATGCCTACTCCGTAATCTTTGACGTAAATCCAGTATTTCCCGTTTCCGTCATCTTTATGGAATATCTCGATCTTGCTTCCCAAGTTGGAGTACTTGATAGCGTTGGTTATCAGGTTTCTCAAAACGGTAGAGAACATGTTGATGTCACAGAAAGCGAATGTCTCAGGGGGGATGCTGGCTTCGACGGTTATCTCTTTCTGTTTCATTGATTCCTTAAGGGTATTAATGGTATCCATGCAGACGTTATGGATATCTACCCTTATGGGGTCGTGGGTCATTCTTCCTATCTGGAGCTTGGACCAGTCGAGGATGTTAGTGAAAAGCCGTAGGGTATAATCAGAAGATCTTGCAAGTTCCGTTATGTGTGCTTTCAGAACGTCTTTCGGCATATCATCCAAATGCTCTTCCAACAGTTTGAGACTGTTCTTCTGGGCGATTACAGGATTCTTCACGTCGTGAGACATGATGGAGAGAAGCCTGTCACGGAGAGCGTTACTTTCTGCAAGGTGCTTGTTGAGCTTTTGCTGCAGCCTCCAGTAGAAGAACATGATGAGGGCCAACAAGAACAATATTATCGTACTCGCCAACCCCGATACTCCAATGATCCTCTTGAGGCTGGATTCACGTTCCCTCTCCTTCTGGATTTTGTCAAGTGCTTTGAGATTCTGTTCCTGGATGAAGTTGATCCTGCTCTGTGCTACCTCTTGGTCGTCTTTCTGGTTCGCTGAAGAGTCCTTGTATGCAAGGGCGATAAGGCTTTCCTGGTAAGCGTCCTTGTATTTGCCGGCCTTGGCGTTCAGCATGGCTCTCAAGGAGTGGACTTCTTGTTCATGTCCGTAGGAGTGCCTTCCTCCTACAAGATCTTCGCTCTCTTCAATATAATGCTTGGCCTTTGCGAGGTCACCGTTATCGATGTAAATGGCAGCAAGGGACATGGTGGATTTGGCGAGGTTCCAGCGGTCTTTGGCCTTTGACAGGGAGTCATATGCCTCAAGAAACTGCTCTTCAGCTTTTTTCAGGTCCTTTGATTCTCTGGACAACTGTCCCAGATGGTTCAAGCAGATTCCGACTCCGCTGGTTGACCTTCCTCGGCGGTTGAATTCCATGGCCCTGTTGTACATGACTTCCGCGGAATCAAGCATGTTCCGGTATTCGTATATGGAGCCGATTGTGCTCCAGTTCATTGCCATACCGGTATAGTTGTTTATCTGCTCGTCATAGAAAAGTGAGAGTCTGAAGTATTCCTCCGCCTCATTCCCGTTGTTGAGATACTTGTAGACATTGCCCAGGCCGTTGTACAGATACGAATGGTGTCTTTTGCCTTCGTCTGTATCTACATAATCTGATTCTTCAAGGATTTTGAGGCCATTGAAAAGATCGTAAGCCGCATCTGAGTATGAACCTATCCTCCGTTCACTTGTGGCGAGGCCTATTATGGTACGTACGCTCTCATATGAGTCGTGATTCGTCCCATGCGCGGTCAAAGCATCTTTGTATGTGTTGATGGAGCGGATGTACTCGCTTTCCTGGTTGTAGTACCGTCCGATGTGATAAAGGGCGATTCCTGCTGCTGTGCTGTCTCCTTTGGCCCTGAATTCTTTCAATAAGGCATTCAAGGCATCAAGGTCCTTGGAAACGGAATAGACCCTTTTTTCCACTGAATCCTTTGGGGAAGGCTCAGCTGAAAACAGGGGATTTGCAGCAAAAAGAAATGCTGCAATTTGCAAAAAGAGCAGAAAAGTTTTCTTCATATTAAGTCCGTGTCGGTATTTGCGACGCTGCGAATATAAACAAAATTGTTGAATTCGGACTCAATATTTCTATTTAGTTGAATATGAACTGCTCAGTTTCAATCAGAACTGCTCCCTGATGTTGTAGTGGTTCCGTTCGCTTGAAGAGCGTGAAATCATCTCGCAGATGAATCCTGCAAGGAAGAGCATCACACCGACGAGGACTGCGACAAGCGCCAGATAGAATAGGGGCTGGTCAGTGACGGGCCTGAATTTGGTGCCGGCAGCCTGGTGTACGAGTTTGGTCACGATAAGGCATACTGAAATCACGAATCCCACAAGGAACATCAGGATACCCGTGAATCCGAAGAAGTGCATGGGCTTCTTGCCGAACGTGCTGAGGAACCAAAGGCTGAGAAGGTCCAGGAATCCGTTGACGAACCTCTCCATCCCGAACTTGCTCTTGCCGTATTTGCGCTTTGAGTGATGCACCGGCTTTTCAGTTATCCTGTCGAATCCGGCGTTTTTGGCAAGATATGGGATGTACCTGTGCATCTCCCCGTATACTTCCACGTTCTTGACGACTTCGTTCTTGTATGCTTTGAGCCCGCAGTTCATGTCATGGAGCTTCACGCCTGTTATCCACCTAGCCGTGGCATTGTATAGCTTGGAGGGGAGGTTCTTTGTGAGTTTGTTGTCTTTGCGGTGCTTTTTCCATCCTGAAACGACATCCCACCCGTCGTTCTTCACCATGGAGTACATTTCAGG
>DBWN01000268.1:4473-5797 GCA_002308935.1 Bacteroidales bacterium UBA1237
GCGGCGGATTTTCCGTAGTTTCTCCTGAACCTTATTCCGTGGACGGACTGGTCGCTTTCGGCAATTCCGCTGATGACTTCCCAGGAGGAGTCGGTGCTGCCGTCATCCACCAGAATGACTTCATGGCTCAGTCCCATGCCTTCAACGACCCTTTTGATCCAGGAACAGAGTTCCGGAAGGGATTCTGCTTCGTTAAGAAGCGGGATAATGACGGAAATGTCGGGATTAAGGCTGTCCATACGGCTGGTGTTTTGCTTACTTGACTGTTACTGTTGCCCGTTGGCGAACGGATCCCTGGAAGGGATGTTCCTGGAGAGTATTGATGAAACCACCGTTCCGAACAGGAAGCAGTATATCAAGTTGGAGAAGAACAATATCTGGGGCATGTTGTTCATCATGTTGTCCAAAGCTGCCATTGAGTTGGAGTCCAGCATGGAAGAATACTGTGAAATGGACTCCTGCATGGCTTCCTGTATCTCTTCAGGATTGATGAGAGTCGACTGAAGAAGGGTGAAAGCGGCGACAATAAGAGCTGACAGAGCGGCAATAGCCATTCCGAAGCGGAATGACTTCTTGTTGTCCACGCCATCGTATTTCTCAGCGAACTTGGTCATGAAGAACTTCATCAGGTAGATGCACCCTGCGAACTTCGCTGCCCATACGAGGAATTTGAAGACGGAAAGCAGCATCGCTACACCGACGCCTCCGGAGAGTTTCGCCAGGAGGGTGGCCAGAAGAGAATATACTATAGGTACTATGCCGAGCACCAGGCCGGCTTTGCCTGCTTCATTCCAAAGGATTCTGCGGGAGACGGGTTCTTTCATTGTTCATCTTATTTGAATGCAAATATAGTGTTTTTGTGCGTTTTCACATACCATCCCCTTAATATTGGTTTTCTAGCGCAGAATAGGTATCTTTGCAGTTCGGAAAATTCGGGACCGTGCTGTTCAAGTACATTGTTTGTAACCACAGGCGGAATCCCGGCAAATCAAATAAACATCAGATTTTTTGTTATGATCAACATCATTTTCCCTGACGGTAGCGTCAGGCCCTTCGAGGAAGGGGTAACCGGTTATGAGATCGCGAAGAGCATCAGCCCCAGGCTTGCGGCTGAGGTGCTTGCAATTGAAGTCAAAGACGCAAACGACACCACCGCCGACAAGGGCACGGTGATCGACCTTACACGTCCCATAACCAAGGATTCCTCGATACGTCTTCTCAAATGGGATGACGAAGCCGGAAAGAAGGTATTCTGGCATTCTTCTTCACACCTTATGGCCGAGGCTCTGGAAACTCTTTATCCCGGCATCAAGTTCGGTATCGG
>DBWN01000268.1:5825-6005 GCA_002308935.1 Bacteroidales bacterium UBA1237
CGGTTTCTACTATGACGTGGACCTCGCCGGCCAGCCTTTCTCAGATTCCGATCTCGCCAAGGTTGAGAAGAAGATGCTTGAACTCGCTAAAGAGAAGCAGGAGTTCAAGAGGATTGACGTGTCAAAGCAGGACGCTCTCGAGTACTTCACCAAAAAGGGAGACCAGTACAAGTGCGAGCT
>DBWN01000271.1:0-10131 GCA_002308935.1 Bacteroidales bacterium UBA1237
TCATTCCGATTTTCTTTCCAATTAATCCAGGCATTGGTTGTTAATTGTTTGTTAATTAATACTTTAATAGTTTCCGCACATTTTTTGCGGACTGCAAAGGTAGCATTATTTCTTTAATTTTCAACTACTTTTGCGCAATTTTTTGAATATGAACCGTTTTAAGGCTATCTCAATAATAGACTTTTTGCCAATCCGATAATTTGCATTACTTTTGTATACCATATATTATAGTTGACATAAGGCCGAAAGGCATCGGTCTCATTATTAAGCAGAACCATTATCGGGAGGATGCTCCCACATGATATTCACATGGTGCCACTGGAACTCTTCGGATTCCTGAACATATCTTTTACGGACCTTCTGGACGTCCTTCTGGTCGCCCTGATCATCTATTTCGCTTTCCGTTGGATCAGAGAATCCTCCGCACTCAACATCTTCCTGGCGATCATATTCATCTATGTCCTGATGGTCATAGTCGAAGCGCTCAACATGAAACTGATGTCGAAACTCATCTCCACGTTCATCGACGTCGGTGTGATAGCGCTCATTGTGATCTTCCAACCGGAAATAAGGCACTTCCTTATGAAACTCGGGGCAGGGACAAAGATCGGATCTACCGGAAGGAACATGTTCAACAGGCTGTTCGGAGAGAAAGGAAAGACCCTTGACTCTGTTGCAGTGCAGGAGCTCTCTGAAGCGTGCAGGACTATGTCAAACCAAAAGACCGGTGCGCTTATAGTGATTCCACATGAGGTGAATCTGAATCATATCATCGAAACCGGAGACAAGATAGACGCCCTTATAAACCGTAGGCTCATCCTGAACCTGTTTTTCAAGAACTCTCCTCTCCATGACGGAGCTGTCATTATCAGCGGGGACAGGGTTGTGGCCGCAAGATGTACTCTCCCCATCACCGAGCGGACAGACATCCCCGCAAGCTTCGGAATGAGACATAAAGCGGCTATAGGTATTTCTGAAGAATCAGACGCGGATATCATAGTCGTATCGGAAGAAACAGGAAACGTCTCTTTCGTCAAAGAAGGGAAAGTCACGCCGATCGGCAACATGAATGAGCTCAAACTGCTCCTGGGTGCGGCCTTCTCCCAAGACAACAGATAAGGCCGGAAAATCATAAAAGACAGAACGAGAAGACAGCATAAGATGGCAGACCAGATGAGGGACATAAAGCTTGAGGCGAAACTCGGTTTCGACCGGGTCAGGAAATCCATTGAAGACCGCTGCAGTACAGAATATGCAGCCGATCGGGTCTCCAGGGAAGAGTTTTCTTCTGATCCCGCAGAAATCCGCCATCGTCTTGT
The DNA here is from genome assembly GCA_002308935.1 of Bacteroidales bacterium UBA1237. GTDB lineage: Bacteria > Bacteroidota > Bacteroidia > Bacteroidales > UBA932 > Cryptobacteroides. The sequence goes on from DBWN01000271.1 coordinate 1,320, forward strand.
ACTTACCGATGAAATGAGGCTCATCCTGATGTTCGAGGAGAGCTTTCCCACAAGCGGATACATAGACACCCTGCCATTCCTGCGCATTCTTGCCCAGGAGGGCTCCAACATAGATCTGCACTCTTTGGGAAAACTCCGAACAATGACGGAGACCTCCAGGAAGATCTTGGCCTTCTTCTCCTCAATCAAAGACGGGGTCTATCCTGCTCTGAAAAGGATGACCTCAAAGATCAACGTGTTCCCGGAAGTCTCCCGCAGGATAGATGCCATCCTTGACAAGACCGGCAACGTGAAGGACACAGCTTCAGACGCCCTTTACGAAATAAGGAGACAGATCAAGGACAAGGAAGGTGCGATTTCAAAGAGGATGAATTCAATCCTCAAAAAGGCCCAGACTGACGGATACGTCGACAGTGACGCGGGCATTGCCGTCCGTGAAGGAAAGATGCTTCTTCCCGTCAACTCCGCTTTTAAGAGAAGGGTACCGGGATTCGTGTTTGACGAGTCTTCTACTGGGAAAACATCCTTCATCCAGCCCGCCGAAATCGTCGAACTGGAGAACGAGATAAGCGAACTGAATTTCGCACAGACAAGGGAAATCGCCAGGATCCTCTCTGAGTTCAGTGATTTCCTGCGTCCTTATGTTCCCGAGCTCATTTCTTCAGCTGAATGCCTTGGAGAGATTGACTTCATAATGGCAAAGGCCCAGGTGGCGCTTGACTACATCGCAGGAATGCCCGTGATAGCCGACAACGGGGAGATGAATCTCCGTAAAGCCCGCCATCCTCTCCTTGAAAAAGCCCTGAAGAGAGAAGGCAAACAGATCGTCCCTCTGACAATCACGCTGACTCCCGCCAAGCATATTCTCCTGATTTCCGGACCTAACGCCGGCGGAAAATCCGTTTGCCTCAAGACCACAGGACTTCTCCAGTACATGTTCCAATGGGGAATGCTGATTCCGACTTCCGAGAGTTCAGAAATGGTGGTCTTCGACAGGATAATGGTCGACATCGGGGACGGACAGTCCATCGACAATGACCTTAGCACATACAGTTCCTTCCTTGACACGATGAAGGAAGTCCTCTCCACAGCTACCGACAAGACCCTTGTCCTTATCGATGAGCTCGGCTCCGGTACGGAACCGACTGCCGGAGGCGCCATCGCCGAGGCCATCCTCGCCGAACTGGACCGTCGAGGTGTGTACGGAGTGATAACAACCCATTACACAAACCTCAAACTCTATGCATCGGGACAGGGAAGCGGAGTGGTCAACGGAGCGATGCAGTTCGATGCAAAGAACATCGTCCCCCTGTTCAAACTTGACATAGGTCTGCCTGGAAACTCCTTCGCTTTCGAACTCGCCAGAAAGATGGGGCTGCCCGAGGCGATCATCAAGGACGCCGAACAGAGAGCAGGTGAAGATTTCGTGGGGATGGAAAGGAACCTCAGGAAGATCGTCAGGAACCGCCGGGCTCTTGATGAGAAACTGGAGAAGATCCGCAATACTGACAAGACCCTGGAGAACATAACCGGAAAGTACCAGAAGGAACTCGAGGGAATCCAGCAGAAAAAGAAAGAAATCCTTGACCAGGCCAGGAAAGAGGCTGAGGAGATCGTGAAAGGCGCAAACAGGCAGGTCGAGAATACCATACGCACCATCAAGGAGTCCCAGGCGGAAAAAGAAAAGACCACCGAAGCAAGAAAAGAGCTCCAGAACTTCCTCGGGGCGCTAGCGGGAGCCAAACTTCAGGAAGAAAAGAACAAAGAGGACTATCTGGAGAACAAGCTCAAGAAACTCGCCCAACACAAGCAGAAGGAAAAGGAGCGCAAAGCCAGGCGTGGCGGATCCAAACCGGATACTAGCGCCCCCGACTTGCAAGATGCACCCACCGAGAAGCAGAGGACCGGCCCTCTCAGTGTCGGAGAGAAAGTGAGGATCAAAGACAACGGAATGGTGGGAGAAGTGTCATTGGTATCCAACAAGGCTGTCACTGTGATCGTCGGTAACGTCAGCACCAAGATGCCCCTTTCAAAGGTCGAAAGGATAAGTTCGAACGAGTACCGCAGCGCCATGAAGGAAGTGAGGGATTCAAGGCCCTCCACAATAGTCCAGGATGCGGCTCTCGCCGAAAGGAAATTGGCCTTCAAGCCAGAGATCGATGTCCGTGGAGAAAGAGTGAATGACGCTCTGGAGATCGTCATGAAATTCATTGACGATGCGATCATGCTTAACATGAGCTCCGTAAGGATCGTCCATGGAAAAGGCACCGGTGCTCTCAGAGATGAAATACAACGCTTTGTCAAAGCTACCCCCGGGGTCGCTTCTGTCAAAGACGAACATATACAATTCGGCGGAACGGGAGTGACGATAGTCACTTTCGAATGACCGGATTACAAAAACCAAGAACAACCGCATAATGAACACTCATATGAACAGTCATTACTACTGTATAATTATGGCCGGTGGAAGCGGAGACCGTTTCTGGCCCCTCAGCAGGGAGAACAATCCCAAGCAATTCCTCGGCTTGACAGGAGACAGCGAGTCTTTCCTGGTCAGGACATATGAGATGTGCCAAGGGATTGTACCGAAGGAGAATATCCTGGTCATCACCTTGGGCAAATACCGCAGCATCGTGGAGGAGCAACTCCCCGATCTGGACAGTTCAAACCTGCTGCTCGAACCCATCGGGAAGAAGACGGCCCCGTGTGTGGCTTATGCCACTTATGAGATTCTGAGGAGAGACCCCAGGGCAGTGATGGCGATGACCCCCTGCGACATCATCATCAAAGACTGGCAAGAATTCCGTAACGCCATGACCAAAGCCCTTGATTATGCGGAGCACAACGACATCCTCATGACTCTGGGCATCACGCCCACTCATCCTGATACCAACTACGGATACATTCAGATTGCGGGAGGCGCTTCCGCAATGAAAGAGGACATTCCCGTGAAAGTCAAGACATTCACCGAGAAACCGCCCCAGTATCTCGCTGACGTTTTCTGCACCAGCGGAGAATTCCTGTGGAACTCCGGCATCTTCGTCTGGCAGGCCGCCGTCATCCGCGAAGAACTTGAGAAATACCTCCCTGAGATAACTAACCTGTTCACCGGATGGGAAACCGCTCTCGGATCTGACGAGACAAGGGGTGTTTTCCTCGAAAGGATATATTCCGACTGCAAGAAGATATCCATCGATTACGGAGTGATGGAGAAGACCGAGAGGGCGTGGCTCTTCCCGGCAAGGTTCGAATGGTACGACATCGACAGCTGGGACACACTGTACAACTATTATCCGGACAAGGACAGCAGCAACAACGCCTGCAACAGTACAAGACCTTATTTCGAAGATGACAAGGACAGCCTGATCCTAACGACCAGTCCCGGGAAACTTCTCGCAATAAAAGGTCTCAAGGACTATATCGTGGTCGACACCGATGACGTGCTGCTCATCTGCCCGAAAGACGACAAAGACTACAAGGATTTCATAACAGGGCTGGGAATGCCCGGTTTTGAAGACATCAGATAATTTACCACGTAATACACTCAGCTATGGCACTTGAACAACAGATCCAGAAAGACATCATGGCTGCAATGAAGGCTCACGACAACGTGAGGCTCAACGCAGTAAGGGGAATAAAATCAGCGATTCTTATAGCCAAGACCTCAGGAAGCGGAAGCGAGCTCACTGACGGCGACATACAAAACCTTATCCGTAAGCTCGTCAAACAAAGGAAAGAAGCCGCGGAGCTATATGTCCAGGGCGGACGTCAGGAACTGGCGGACAACGAGCTGGCCGAGGCCGCATTCATGGAAGAATACCTTCCCGCCGCCCCCAGTGAGGCTGAGCTGGAGGAAAAGATCAGCTCCATCATAAAGGAGGTCGGTGCCTCCAAGCCTTCCGATATGGGCAAAGTAATGGGCGCCGCCACCAAGGCTCTCGCCGGCCTCGCCGACGGAAGAACGATATCCGCCATCGTAAAGAAACTTCTCACCCAATAACCAATAACCGATCAATCGACAAAGCCATGGACAGGACTGAAGCCTTCATCTGCGAGACAAAGGCTGCACTTTCAGACAATATACTTCCCTTCTGGATCGAGAGAATGAAAGATCCGAAAGGAGGTTACTACGGCAGGATGTCCGGTGAAGGGGAACTTGACAAGGATGCCGACAGGGGGGTAATCCTCAATGCAAGGATAATCTGGGCCTTTTCCGCCGCATACAAGGCCACAGGCAACAAGGAGTATCTCCTCGCGGCGACTCACGCCAAAGAATATTTCCAGGAACACTTCATGGACCATAAGCATGGAGGCGTATACTGGAGCGTGGACCTGGACGGGAAGCGCAAGGACACCAAAAAGCAACTCTATGCGCAGGCTTTCGCCATTTACGGTCTCAGCGAATACTATTCAGCTTCCGGAGACGATCAGGCGCTCAAGGCCTCAAGGAATCTTTTCCAGATTACCGAGAAACGGTTCGCGGACAAGGAGAACGGCGGATATGTCGAGGCCCTGACAAGGGACTTCTCTCCGCTTGAAGACATGTCTCTAAGCGCTCACGACATAAACGCTGACAAAACCATGAATTCGCACCTCCATCTTCTGGAAGCTTACACCAATCTCTACAAAGTCTGGCCGGAGAGGAAACTCAAGGAGAGGACATCCGCCCTTCTTGAGATTCTTACAGACAAGATAATGGACAAGCAGACAGGACACCTCAACCTTTATTTCACTAAGGAATGGAATGTGATTCCCGGAGGAGTATCTTTCGGTCATGACATCGAGACGTCATGGCTCGCTTTGGAGTCGGCGTTCATCCTTAAGGACATCGACCTTATCAACAAGGTGAAACCATGCTGCCTCAAGATCGGCCAAGCCGGACTTGAAGGGCTACTGGAAGACGGGAGCATGATTTATGAAAAGAAGGCAGACGGGACTCTCGACGAATCACGTCAGTGGTGGGTCCAAGCAGAGAGTGTAGTAGGTCTTCTTTGGCTATGGAAATACCACAATCTTTCGGAAGGAGCCGACAAAGCAGTTTCCGGGTGGAACTACATCAAGAACAACCTGGTAGACACAAAGAACGGTGAATGGTACTGGAGCATTGAAGCGGACGGCTCAGTCAACACTATAGACGACAAGGCCGGCTTTTGGAAATGCCCCTACCATAATTCCAGAATGTGTCTGGAAGTGCTGAAAATCTTCGGATAATACCCCCGTTCTATACTTGCCAATTCAAACCAAACCACATAAAAATGAAAAAAAACAGCCTTGCGTTATTGCTGCTCTTTGTTCCTTTCATTCTCGGAGCACGCGAAGTCAGATCCCTCAATGAAGGATGGTCTTTCTTCAAGGGATTCGTAAAGACCGGTCCTGTCGCCGGTTCTTCTTTCGGGCAAGGGCCCACAGGAGAAGCCGTAACCCTCCCACATTGCTGGAATGCCGATGAATTCCAGAAAGAAGGGGACTATTATAGGGGCTACGGCACATACAACAGGACTCTGGACATTCCTGAAAGCATGATCGGAAAAAGGATCTTCCTCAAATTCGAGGGGGCCGGAAGCGTTGCTGTCCTTCAAGTCAACTCCACATTTGTCGGAGAACATAAGGGATCGTATAACGCCTTCACTTTCGAAATCACCGACTATGTCAAGCCGGGCTCGAACGCCATTACCGTTGTGTGCAACAACTCCCCGACTTTCGAAGTCGCACCCTTCGGCGGAGACTTCAATATCTACGGAGGACTCTATAGGGACGTGTGGCTTGAAGTTACGGAATCCACCTGTATTTCCCCTCTGTATTATGGCTCTGACGGAGTGCTCATTTCACAAAGGACAACGCCACAGAGAGCAGATGTGACCGCCCAAGTTCATTTGTCCACGCTCTCCGATTTCGAAGGCTGCGAGGTCCGTTTCACCTTGTCCGATGCTTCTGGGAAAAAGGTCGCCGAGACTTACTACGACAGAATCTTCAACGACGTTGTTGAATGCAACTTGGGAATAGACAATCCCCACCTTTGGAACGGGAAAGACGATCCTTATCTGTACACCGCCGTCACAACCCTTCTCAAAGACGGCAAGGAAATTGACCGCATAGAAGACAAGATCGGATTCAGGTATTTTCACGTAGACAGGGACAAGGGATTCTTCCTCAACGGAAACCATCTCAAGCTTCAGGGAGTATCCCGTCACCAGGATTGGGACAAGTTGGGCAACGCCCTCACAAAAGAGAATCACCTCAAAGACTACGACATGTTCGATGAGATGGGCGTGAATTCACTCAGGCTCGCCCACTACCCTCAGGCGCATTTCATGTTCGAAGAAGCCGACAGAAGAGGCTATGTCGTATGGGAGGAAATCCCCTTCGTGGGAACATGGGTCGCGAACCCCGCATTCGAAGACAATCTTGAACTTCAGCTCAGGGAGATGATCGCCCAGAACTTCAACCATCCCTCCATCTGCTTCTGGGGGCTTTATAATGAGATACAAGCGGGCACCGACAAGATTGTAGCAAGACTGCAGTCTGTCGCCAAGTCAATGGATCCCGGAAGGCTGACAACTTGCGCCGTCTATATAGATTCGTCCAATGAATTCATCCCGGACGTGATGGCCTTCAACAAATACTACGGATGGTATTATGGAAAGAAGAACGATCTGGGACCTTTCCTTGACCAGTGGCACGCTGAACACCCTACCGCCTCAATCGGCATAAGCGAATACGGGGCAGGCGCCAGCCCTCTTATGCATGTGGGGCAATATAACGAGGACGACTTCACCGTATATGACTCTATGGGCAAGAACCATCCTATGGAAAGACAGACCGATATACATAGGGTACAATGGCCTGTCATAGCCGAGCGAGACTGGATCTGGGGATCCTACGTATGGAACATGTTCGATTTCGGAGCATCGGGCAGATACGAAGGAGACAGCCCCAACCAGAATGACAAAGGCCTTGTCACCATCGACAGGAAGACAAGAAAAGACGCCTTCTATTACTACAAAGCCAACTGGAACAAGTCCGTCCCGACTGTCCACCTTTGCTCAAAGAATTACACCGAAAGGAAAGAGGACCTTACCGACATCATTGTTTTCACTACTGCCCCTACGGCAACACTCTACCTCAACGGGAAAAAAGTGTCTCAGAAGAAGGCGGACAATTATTCCACTGTCGAATGGAAGGATGTCAAACTGCAGAAAGGGAACAATAGCGTAAGGATAGTGACCCCTCAAGGTGAAGAATCAGCCCTCTGGAATGTACTCTAGCGCACCGTCTCTCTGAAAAGAAGATCAGCGCTCTGAAGAATCTTGTTTTTCATTATAACGGGATAGTCCGGTCTTTCCGAAAGGAAGGACTGGACTTCCTTTTTGGCCTCCGGGGTGTCGTGCTGTGAGAGAACTGCAGAAATCCAGTTCTTCGGGAAAAAGATGTCCCCTGTCCTCTGGATCTCCAACAATTCCTCCAATGCCGGACGGATGTACTTCACGGCTTCTTTCTGGCGGAGGGTATGGTTCAGATACCCGAGGGCCGAATTCACCCAAGGCTCCTGTATCCGGTTCTCCTTCTCAAGCAGGCTTTCCATCAAGGCATCCCTGTTTTCTTGTGAAGGGTCAACAGCTCTTATGACGAATTCAAACTCCCTTTTCCTGTCAGGGTCCGACAATCTCTCCGTCTCCGCCCGTTTTATCGTATCGAACTTCTCAGGAAAGCGTACCGCCAATTCGTACGAAAGGGTCATATAGTCCCTTTCTCCGAGAGAAATGCCATGCCACGTGCTTTCATGCTCCCATACCGAATACAGTTCTTCTCCGACCTTTCCACTATGGAAAACTCCGATAAGAGCCCGGTACGCGGACACCCTGCACTCCTGGGACAAAGCACGCGTAGAGATGTCGTACAAGTACCCTTCGGTGACTTCGCTTCCTCTCAAGGGACCATGAACAGCCATACTTTTTAGATAAGATACGGCAGTTCCTGCTACAAGAGGGTTGGATTCAGAAAGCGCGGCATCCCTCAGGAATCCCGCAAACGTTTCCGGCTTTACGCGTCCCTCCAGATTGTTCTCATACAAAGTGGCAAGTACGGACACCCTTTCTGCCGGACTTGAAAGTCCATGATATGTTTTCTCAAGACGAAGAACATCATCCGGTCCGAGCACAAAATAACCATAACCCTTCGAAGAAAGATTGGGAACGACAACCGTTCCTGTAGGGTAAGAATGCCCGAGGTCGTAAGTCACCTTGTCAGAATCAAGCCAAAGGGTGATGCGTTCAAGGACTTTTCCATCATCGGCCAAAGCAAAGTCCACTTCCTGAGGCCATACCACGTTCCTTCCTAGGGGATCTTCCTGACGGACAACGAGGTTTCTTGCGTTCAGTTCAGCGGTTATCCTGGGCATGCCTTCTGAATGCACCCATGCGTCACTCCATCCCTTGAGGTCCGTTTCGCTGTATTTGTCAAGGACATCTATAAGATTGTCCCATGTAGCATTGGAATACATGTACCTGGAAAGATATTCCCTCAATCCGCTGCGGAAAGGGTCTTCCCCCATCATCGAAGAAAGCATGCGCATGACAACAGGAGCCTTGTCGTAAACAATGTTCCCGTATACAAGTCCGGCATTCTGAAGATTGTCAAGCGGCTGTGAAAGAGAAACGGTTCCCCTGGAACGGTCCTCGGCATAGGCCGGGATGTTGAAGCTTGTGAACTCGTTCACAGAGGAGTCCACCTCACCGAATTTTTCAGCGGACACCTTCGCTGCGAAATGGTTTGCGAAGACTTCTTTTATCCATACATCGTTGAACCATTTCAT
>DBWN01000271.1:10163-14243 GCA_002308935.1 Bacteroidales bacterium UBA1237
ATCCTCTCGGCCGTGGTAGGATGCTCCGGAAGGAACATCCGCCTGTCGGTGAAGAATATCGCCCCCGGATGCTCCATGCCTCCGAACTGGAATCCCGGCAGAATCGCAAAACCGTATTTCCCGTAAGGATAAGGAATGCCCGTATACTCCTCCATGTAAGCGAGGGCGTTTCCTGCTTCTTCGAATATATCCGGCATTTGCGCCACCTTAAGAGGGTCTGTTTCCCTGTATAAGGCCGTGACCATCCTCTTCCCGATGGAGGCCGTATATTCATTGAAACGGCCTGCACAGAAAGCGAAAAGGTATGTGCTGATGATTCCGGAGTCACCGAAGCGTAGCCTCTTGCGTTCTCCGTCCAAAGACTGTTCTTCTTCCAATGCGCCATTGGCCAATGCCTTCCAGGATGAAGGGATTTCAAGGGTAAGGAAGAACCTGGCCTTGATGTCCGGCTGGTCAAAACACGGGAACACGGTCCTCGCCCTGTCGGGGACAAGAAGGGTGTACAGATAATCCGGATTACGGTTTAAAGACTGGTCCTGGGAGATGAACTCCACACTGACAGTATTGCTTCCGGAAGTCAGATATCTGGAAGGGACTACAATGTGCTCATTGCCTATTATGGCGTCCGCTTTCTTTCCCCCGACACAGACGGAAAGGACATTCTCGCTTCCAGGGCGGAAATCCAGAACCAGGTCCCCTTTCTCAGAAAGATTGAATGAAATGTCAGCTCTCCCCATGACAGGCGAGTCATCTTCAGGAACAGAGAAGAAAAGGGAGTATCCGACCCCTGAGACAGTCTCCGCCCTTGACAAGGCCAATTCCTGACTGACCCCGGTCTGCTGAGGGGCTGGAGCAGAGCAAGAAGCCAAGATAATTATGCCCAAAGACAAGGCGGAGGCAAGGATGACTGGCCGGACAGACATGATCACCAGGTATTGTTGAAGAGGAGAGAGGTCACTTGCCGCCTTTACCGTCTATCCAGACCCAAAGGCGATACATGAGCCAACCCCAAGCGAGGAAAAGGACGATATGGACCCACGTCGGCACGTTTGTGCTGTAGGAGTCCGTGTTCACGATCTTGTCGAATCCGGGGATGTCGGCATAATAATACGCACCCGCCCCGAAATCCAACTCATCAGACAGACCCAACCTGTGGGCCATAATATACAAAGCACAAGCCAAGGTGGCGACAACCGCAACGATTGTCACCACCTTGAATATAGTGCTGCGTTTCATGCTATTTGAACAGGTCCAACTGAGGGATGTCAAAGACGACACCTGAAAGGAGGAACCATACCGCGAACAGGGTCAGAGCGATGTTGAAAACCTGCCCGATAATGTAAAGCCAGAGGACTTTGCCGCCCTGCATCTGTTTGGCGATCTCCTTGAAGTTGGTGTCAAGTCCGATGCTGGTGAAAGCGAGAACGAACGCCCAGTTCTTGTACTGGTCAAGGACACCGTTGATGGCAGAAACCTGTGAGCTTCCGGCCAGAGGGAGAATGATGAAAGATGCGACGATTGAAGCCACAAAGAATCCGATGATGAACTTAGGGAAGCGGTACCAGATTTCTCCGGCTCCGACCTTTTTGTCAGAGGTGCGGTCAACCCTGGTAGCGAAGAAAATCGCCACGAAGAACGCGATGAATCCGATGAGGATGTTCTGGATGGACTTCACGAGGACTGCCGCCTGCTCTGCTTCTGCGCCGAGAGCATTACCTGCGAGAACCACAGCACCCGTAGAGTCAACGGTACCTCCGATAAGGGCACCGCCCATCAGCTGGCTCATTCCGGTAGCCTTGATGATCATCGGCTCGAACACCATCATGAGGATTGTGAATATGATGGAAATCGATATCGCGACGCTCAAGTCGTCCTTCTTGGCGTTAGCCGCCGCACCGGTAGCGATAGCTGCTGAAGTACCGCAGACAGATGTCGCTGAAGCGAGAGTGATGACAAGAGGCTTGTTGTCGATCTTGAAGACCTTGGTTCCAAGCCACCACATGAAGATGATGACGATCGGGGTAACGATCCATGCGATTCCGAGGCCATAGAGTCCGAATTTGGCGATGTTGGAGAACAGGACGGAGAATCCCATTATCACAAGACCGGTCTTGATGTAGAACTCGGTACGGATAGCGGGCTTCAACCATGCAGGAACCCCTACCGTATTGGAGATCAGCAGGCCGACAATAAGAGCCCAGAACGCCCACTCGAGATAACGGTTGAGTGTGAACTCAGCGCTTATAAGGCGTACGATAACCGCAAGAACGAAAAGGCACAAGAACGCGGGAATGTACTTCTTGACTTCGCCTCCCTGGAGTTTGACTCCAACCGTAAACACGACGCAAAGAACGAGGAAAGTCTTCAGAAGCTTACCCCAGAACGGGCCTGTAAGCTGAGCGATAAGGGATTTCTTTTCTGCGACACCTTCCCAAAGATGCCATGTGGAGAACTTGGCTGCGGAGAAGTCGAAACCTCCTGTGAGAACCGCTATGCAGGCAATGAGGATAATCACAAAGCCAATCCATACGGCTAGCCAGTCTTCCTTTTTCCAGAGATCAGAAACGTTTGATTTCATGATATTTGAAGGTTTATGATTCTATACACGATTGCAAACTTACACAAAAAAATTCATAATCTTGAACAATGGTGGACTTTTCACTACAAGTCAAGCTTCATCACAGCTTGGACATAAGTCCTTCCGGGAGCGTATCCCAATTCTTTTATCGTATCATAGGACTTGCCGCCATTATAGCCGAAAGAAATGCCGAATTCAGTTTCATATGGCAGCCAGAAGAAGTTTCCGGACACTGCGGTGAATTCCCCGCCGACGGAATAGAGCGACCCTGGAGAGGATTCTCCCCTTATCGAGAACACTGACAGGTCGAAATGGGGCTTCACCACGAAATTCTTTATCATCACAAGGGGTGAGAACCACGATATGTCACCGGCGTTTATCGGTATCGCATAGTCCGCGGTCACCTTCAACTGGTTTCTCGCATATGACGAAAGATAAGAAGAAATACGAGAGTCGTCATATCCCCTTGGTTCCGTGCTTACGGAATTCTCCCAACTGGCGGTCCCTGTCCTCAGCATCCTCTGGTATATCGCTGACAACCGGAGACCTTGCTGAGGCACTATGCCCGGAAGATAACCATAAGCATAACCGTAGACTGCAGCGGTATAAAGGTCGGAAAGACCTAATCTTGCCCGGTATCCTGCCTCAAAGCTGGCACCAAGCCTAGGATAAACCGCAGATGAAGCGGTGGGAAGCATAACATATCCCCTAACACTTGTACTCAGATACTGGACCGGGACGTTCTTCCCCGGAATCTGCCCGGTAAAGATCGGCATGGTCGACCCTTCGAAATTATGGCTGTAATCAAGGACAGTGACAGCCTTCGAATACCGGTCGTTTGAGATATGGTAGTCTATCCTTGGTATGAGACCCCTTGTCCATCCGCCGGAAGAGAAATTGAAAGGAACGTACACTTCGATGTCCGCGCTCAATAAAGGAACATCAAGAGCAACCGCTCCAACCTGTTCTATCATGAGGGGTCCTGATTCACTGCGCTTGCGGTAATACTGGCGGGAACTCCTTCTGCCTATCTCCCCAGTGAAATGGACTACCGGATATAACCCCGAATATGTGAAATCCAGTTGGCCGCCCGGACGGATCTTTTTCGTGTCCGGATCCTTGGAGAAGAAAGCGCCAAGAGTACCGGTGAGAGTTGAAAGATCGTTCTGGAAGAAAAGGGTCGCGCCAAAGGCCGATTCGTCGAAAACGCCTTCGAAACTCGCATTCGCGATATCATCCCCGTTCACGAACAAAGGTGCCCATGAATGGATTCTGGGAAGATGTGGTACTTTACGATAGCGCACAGGCTCCGACATTTCTGTTCCTGAGACTTCTTCTGGGAACACTTCTCCGAGTGAAGACGCGACCTCCTTCTCCTGACGGGAGAGTTTGTCCGCTATCGGATAATGATGGTACTCTCTGAAATCGACCTTCTTTGATTCTGCTTCCACACGTGAAATCAAATTCCCTTCATGCAAAGTCTGGGTGAGATAAAGGCTGTC
>DBWN01000271.1:14377-22601 GCA_002308935.1 Bacteroidales bacterium UBA1237
GCAACATACGGATTCCGCCATCGGGTTCAATTCCGTATATCCCGAATCCTTTATCGGATATTCCGCTGAAATAAACTGATCCATTCACCCACACCGGTTCAACGGCCTGCAGGGAATCCGGGACAGAATACGTCGACAGGGTTTCTCCGCTTCCGGAATCCAATACGACGATCCCGGTTCTTCCGTCAAGAAGATATTCCGCTGCGGCAAGCATCGAACCGTCCTCGGAAGGGAACGGGTTGAAAAGACGTCCTTCTTTTGTAAGATCATGCGGCCTACGGGAAGAGTCCGGATCCATGTACCGTATTCTGGAACTCCCTTTGAGGGTCCATCTTGGGTCCGGTGTGTACTCACTCCAGTACAGCTTGCTCCCGGACTGCACAATAGAACTTGTATAGGAGGAGAAAGGGCGGATTCGTTTCTCTTCTCCCGATGGAGAAAATTCAACGAGGGAAGAGGACTCCCTTAGGGAATTCTTCACAGCATATATGCTTTCCCCTCCGAATGAGAGCCTTGAATACGTGGTATACCATGACGGAACATCCGAAAGAAGTTCAATTTTCGAAAAAGGTGCCCGCTCCTTTGCTTCTTCTTTCCAGATCCGGTCGAATTCATGCATTATCTCCGAGAAAGTGGAAGAGAACTTTTTCCCTGAAGCCGCTCTCATCTGTTTCTGCAGATTGAAAAGCCTCAATGGCCTTCTGGACACCTTGTCGAAGTACTTCTCCATGAAAAGCGGATCGTCATAAAGATATCGTGTGCCGGCTATTGTAAGATAACCGATGGCATAATGGTTAGGAACATATCTTCTGTATGATCCCCACCTCCATTTGTACCAGTTACGCCAATCCCCGTTGTCGAACGCGGTCATGTAATACGAAAGAAAATCAGCATTCCTGCCTCTTCCCATATTGGTGAGAGCAGTTTCCGCGACCACTGCGTCTCCCTCGAGAAGATGAGTTGAAGGATACAGCGCGGATGCTGCGGAAGCTACCAATTGGCCGGTCAGATAAGTAAACGGGCGGAGCATATGGGTGTGACCGAACTGCATCTGTGAAAGATGCCTTGATTCATGTACGGCAAGATTCGTCACCCATGGAAGCGGCTCCGGGTTGTAAGGGTCATTAAGGGTATAGAAATCCATTCTTCTTGGGGCCCAAGCTACAGAACCGTTCGATATGCCGTGATAAGCATGAAGAATGACAGGTGTCAGACGTTTGTACGCAGAACCCGGGACCAGGCCAGTACTCCATGATACAGGACGCTTGAATCTTTCCATCTGGGTGGCATATACTCTTGCCAGGGAATCAAGTCCTTCAGGATAGATTATCCTATAGGAGCGGGTATCTGTTGAGTACCACCTTATTCCCGAAGGATCGTCACCATTCGAATAGAACTGGGCAAAAGACTCTTTCGTTCCAATCAAAATGAAACAAAGGGCCGCCAGAAGAATATTTCGTACAATTGAATGTCTCATCTGCAAAATACAAGTACACAAAGGTACTGCTTTTCGTCGAAACAAAAGATAATCTCATTGAGGACGGGTGTTTGTTCGTTATGTCAAGCAAAAGATGTATTTTTGCAACCTGCTGAACAATCAGATTTCGCGTTAATTACAATGAAGACAGTCATCATAAATATCAATATCGCATTTGCGGTTATTCTTTGCTTAACGGTATCTTCATGCTCTTCCGGCAATAAAGCCCCTGCCGCTCCGACCCCCGAGAAGTTCCCCTCTCTGACGGTCCCCGGGATGATCACCGACCAGACGGAAAGGATGGATTACATGCTGGATCACATGTGGGACGCTTTCACGGATCCCTCCCGAAAAAAGGCATGCGACTCCACATTGATTTCCGGAGTAAGCAAAGAAGATGTGGAATCACAGGTGGGTCTTTACGCGACTATCCTCCAGAACGCATCAAGGAAAAAGGGTGAAGAATCCGTAGCCAATCTCTTCAGGAGAATAGAGGCTTGTGAAAAGGCGGACACTGCCTCAAACGTGTTCGAGGGACTCACAGAACTTGTCACCAAGTATCTCTATGACCCCAATTCTCCTGTAAGGGATGAAGGATTCTATCGCCCCTTCGCTGAAGGGCTGTCCAAATCAGAGTTCGTTTCTGAAGGCATGAGGATGGCATACGCATTTGATGCGTCAATGTGCGCTCTGAACGGAATCGGAACAAAAGCAGCTGACTTCAAAATAAAAGACAGGAACGGAAAGATCCACAGTCTTTACGGAACAAAAGCCCCTTACACGCTCCTGTTTTTCACAAACCCAGGGTGTCAGAACTGCAAGGAAATCATCGAGCAGATAAAGGGTAACCAGAATATTGACAACCTCATTTCCTCAGGGAAGCTCGCCGTAATCAATGTCTACATTGACCAGGATCTGGATTATTGGATGGAGTATTCCAAGGAGTATCCGTCATCATGGACAAACGGATATGACTACAATTACGCCATCAGAACAGATGTGCTCTACAACGTCAGGGCTATTCCTTCATTGTATCTTCTTGATGCCGATAAGAATGTAATACTCAAGGACGCCCCACCGGAAATACTCTTCCCAAGGCTTCTGGAGATACAGTAGAAATCCTCTCCCGTTTGTTGGCATTTACCCAATAAAGCGGTAACTTTGGCTTTCGCGGACCGGTTTTCCGCCCGCATTCCCGTTTGATACAAAAACACCCTCAATATGGAAATCAAGAAAGTTCTCTGGGGCAAAACCCCCGAAGGAAAAGAAATCTACAAGTATACTCTCACCAACAGCAAGGGAGCATATGTTGAACTTGGAAGCGTAGGCGCCGCAATCGTCGCCATAGGCGTTCCTGACCGTGACGGCAAAATAGGAGACGTGGTCATCGGATATGACGACCCCATGTCTTACTTCGCTGACGGCCCCTGCTCCGGCAAATGCCCAGGAAGATACGCAAACCGTATCGCTAAAGGACATTTCACTCTTGACGGCAAGGAGTACACCCTCCCCATCAACAACGGTCCCAACCATCTGCATGGAGGTCCCAAGGGATTCCAGAACCAGGTATGGGAGAGCCGTAACGGTGAAGACTGGGTGGAGTTCATGTATTTTTCAGAGGACGGAGAAGCCGGATACCCCGGCAATCTCAAGGCCGTTGCAAGATATGAGTGGGGCGATGACAATGCGCTCAAACTCACGTTGACTGCCCAATGCGATGCTCCGACAGTGGTGAACCTGACCAACCATGTTTACTTCAATCTGGAAGGAAAGGGCGACATCAAAGAACATCTCCTGAAGCTCAACGCTTCCGAGTACCTTCCCACCGACAGCACCCTCATCCCGCTTGGTGATAGCGAACCCGTCGCTGGAACCCCTATGGACTTCGTCAACGAAAAACCGATCGGCAAGGACATGTTCGCGGATTTCCCGGCCCTCAAGTACGGTAAGGGTTACGACAACTGCTTCTGCATTGACGGCTATGAACCCGGACAAATTCAGACTGCAGCTGAACTCTACAGCGAACCCAGTGGAAGATTCCTGGAGGTTCTGACCACCCAGCCCGGTGTGCAGATCTATACCGGAAACTGGCTCAACGGATGCCCCGTAGGCAAGGGCGGAGCCGTCTATCATGATTATGACGCCGTCGCCATCGAGTGCCAGCATTTCCCCGACTCTCCCAACAAGGCGGATTATCCGACAACTGTTCTCCGTCCCGGAGAGACATTCCAGGAGGCAATAATATTCGCATTCTCGACAAAGTAACAGACGATGAAACAATACCTGGACCTGCTTCGCCACATAAGGCAGAACGGTGTCATCAAGCATGACCGCACCGGAGTCGGGACACAGAGTGTGTTCGGATACCAGATGAGATTCAACCTTGAAGAAGGATTCCCTCTTCTGACGACAAAAAAAGTTCACCTCAAATCCATCATCCACGAACTCCTTTGGTTCATTTCCGGAGACACCAACATAAAGTATCTGAAGGACAACAAGGTCACCATTTGGGACGAGTGGGCAGACGAAAACGGAGACCTCGGTCCCGTTTACGGTCACCAGTGGAGAAGCTGGCCAGCTCCTGACGGAAGGTCGATTGACCAGCTTTCACAGGTTATCGACATGATAAAGAACAACCCGGATTCAAGAAGGATCCTTGTCTCGGCATGGAATCCCGGTGAAATCGACAAGATGGCCCTTCCTCCCTGCCATTGCCTTTTCCAGTTCTATGTGGCGGACGGAAAGCTTTCCTGTCAGCTTTATCAGAGAAGCGCTGACACATTCCTCGGCGTTCCTTTCAATATCGCATCCTATGCCCTTCTGACTATGATGATGGCCCAAGTATGCGGACTTAAACCAGGAGAGTTCATCCATACTACGGGAGACACACACATCTATCTGAATCACTTCGAGCAGGTGGACCTCCAGCTCTCTCGAGAACCGAGACCACTCCCAACAATGAAACTCAATCCTGAAGTAAAGAGCCTGTTCGATTTCAAGTATGAAGATTTCACCCTTGAGGGATACGACCCTCATCCGGCGATAAAGGCACCTGTAGCTGTTTAAAACAATCAACGACAAGACCACAGAAATGGAAAAAAGCCTAATAGTAGCAGTTGCCGACAACTGGGCAATAGGAAGGAAGAATGCCCTCCTTTGGAATCTTCCCGGAGACATGGCATATTTCAGGAAAAACACCACCGGATGCCCCGTCATAATGGGATATATGACATTCCTTTCCTTAAGAGGACCGCTCCCCAAACGGCACAACATCGTAATATCCCTGTTCCCTTGGCCCGATGCTCCTGAAAGGATAACCCTTGCATCGTCACTTGAGAACGCCTACGAGATCGCCGAAAAGGATTGCGACGAAAGTGAAGGAGCCCCAACGAAATGCTTCGTCATGGGTGGAGCATATACATATAAGGAAGCGATGGCATATTCGGACACCCTATACATAACACATGTACATGATGTAGTTGAGGATGCAGACGCCTTCTTCCCTGAAATAGATCCGGAAATTTGGGAGGTAAGTTCCCGCTCTGAGATGCAGACCGATCCCGTATCCGGCATACAGTACGAGTTTGTCGTTTACAAAAGAAAGAAAGCGGATCAGTAAGACTTAGTTTTTCGTTTATTGTTCATTATGAGAAAAACACTTCTACTTATTCTTACACTCCTTGTATTTGTCGGAGTCTCTGACATCTCCTACGCTCAAGGAAATTGTTCTCTGAGCTGCAGACTTTTCTCCAGGACCGTTTTTGATAGTACACCTTTGGAAGGAACAAATCTCATGCTTCCTGCTTCCGTTTATGACATGCCCGGACATGCCAAAGTTTCTCTTATTCATGGGGAAGAAACGCTCTCTGTCAAAGAAAACAATAATCTTGAGGATTTCGTGTATGAGGGTCTGGAAAGCGGGGAATACACCCTGAAGATTGAAGTCGCCAACAAAGCACCACGGGAGCTGTTCTTTGATCTTTCAGAGGGTATGAACGCTCTTCTTGTGGATCTGGAATACAGCAATGAAGATGGCCACGACCAGCCCCTTGGCCTGAAGGGCGCAACGATTGAAGGAAACATATTCACTTACGACGCGGTGGATTTAGGCATTCAGACAAAATCCCCGACATTGGTACTCCTTGCCAATCTGCCCATCTCAAAAGTGGAAAACAAAAAACTGATTGTTGATCTCGAAGATATTCATACGACTTTGATGGAGGGTGCGATGCTCTTCTCCCTGGGAGAACTATAAAAACCCCTAAATCTCCTTTTGCATGTCCAGTCCCGCCAAAAGGACCTTTGGATTCCGGGCCGTCGGAAACGGTGCGGGCTGGCCATTGCTTATTCTGATCATTGCATTATTGTTCATGCCAATACAACCTGCCTCAGCCCAGGATAATGGAGAAGCCAAGGTCTCCGGGAAGGTGATAAGCAGGTTCAGTCTCAGTGGTGAAGAAGTGGAAGGATCGGAGAATAGTACTGGGCTTTCACTCGAAATACCGGTTTCCGATGCCAAAGTCACAATCACGGCAGGGAAGCAGTCTTTCAAACTGAAAACCGGAACTACGGGAAATTTCAGCTGCAGGGGATTACCCTCCGGAAATGTTCATCTTTCAATCGAGAAAGAAGGGTTCGAAGAGTTCTCGGAGGACGTTGTCCTTACCCATGGGGACAATGTTATAATCGTTGAACTGAAGCAAGGAATCGAAACCCTCAATCCCGCAGTCAAAACAGAAGATGTCCCTCTCGTATCCATGAGAGGAGATACGCTTGTCTTCAACACTGCTGCCATTCCGCTCCAGGAAAGCGACTATGCCATAGATCTTCTGCGGCAGTTCCCGGGTGTAGAAGTCAAGGACGGACAAATAGCCGTCTTCGGGAAATCCGTATCACGGACCTATGTCAACGGAGCCTTGATCTTCGGATCCTCTCCCATGGCCGCCATGGAAAACATCAAAGGAAGTGAAATCCTCACGATGGATGTCTACGATGAAGCGGGAGTTATGGAAAGGAAGGACGGGATAGAACGGGAAAAGGACAGGGTGATCAACGTAAAAACCAGGAATCCCATCCTTTCCGCAACGGACGTCAGAGCCATAGCATATGCCGGAGTTGACGGAAAGGAGGAAAAAGGGGAATCTCTCCAAGCACGGTATTCCCTAGGGGCTTCCGGGAAATTCTTCTCGGAAACTTTCCAGCTGACAGGAGAGGTGGTCGGGAGCAACATGGGAATGACTTCAACATCTTCCCGCCTTCCCTTCGTGATGACGAACTACCAGGAAAGCAAAAACGCTTCCTTCTCCATGGAAAAGCATTTCAAGGATGCGCTCATGGGAGATGCCCTCAGGCTGTCTTACACCTATGGGGACTCCTGGTCAAAGAGGGAATCGAAAAAGGAGACGGAGTATTTTGCCGCTGGGGATATCCCGGGCAGAAACGTCTACTCCTCATCTTTGTCAAGATCAAAACAGTCTTCCCACAATTTCAACGTGGATGCCAAGATCTGGACAAACCCCAAGTTCGAACTTTCCCTTTCCTCTTTCCTTTCTTTTTCCGATTCCCATAGCAGGATTGACCACTCTGAAAAGACCGTAATCCAGCAATTGAGCATGAGCCAGAGCCCTCTGGATAACTCCGAAGACCAATCTTGGAGGGTCGGAGGGAATCTTTCCTTCACTCCCATTTCAAGAAAAAAACGGCTGTTTACTGTTGACGCCTCTTATCTGAGAGAAGAGAACAGATTTCCCTCTTTCCAACTGGACACACTCTCTTCCTCCTATGTGAAACGGCATTTGGTGAAGGAGGGTGAGGGAAAGACAGAAAACATCTCCTTGTCCATAGGCAAATATCTTTTCCAGAAGTCTTCCGAAAACGGAAGCATCGGCTTGAGAGCGTCATACGAATGGTCGCATTCCAGGAACGGGAAGGATCAGCTTTCCTACAATCTTTTCCCCATGTGGACGGATGATCCGACTGGCACATATGACTACACATACAAAGTAACAGGCAACAAGGCCGGGCTGGATCTTTACTTTTCTAAAGGGACGAAAAGCAGAGGAAGCCTATCCATTGCAGCCGCAGCTCATAATTTAAGTGACCTGGAAAGAGTTCCGGAATCCCAGACCCGAAAGACCTACTTCTCCTTGCTTCCGGGAGCATCCATAAGCTTTTCGAGCCTGAGGTTTTTCACGTACACAAGTTCAGTCCAAATTCCCCATGTGGATCAGATCCGCGGAAGAATCGAAAACGGCAATCCTCTCCACCTCGTCGCCGGAAACCCTTCTATAAAGCGCAGCTTCAGTCATAATTTTACGATGCAGGAGAGGTTCAGCTTCAAAAGCCGCTTCATGCTGTCCGCCTCTATCGGAATAACCACTGACCCGATCGTCCCGAAAGTCCTGTTCTTCCCGACATCAACAATCCTCCGGGAATACGGGAATTATCAAGCCCCGGCGGGAGCATACCTCTCGACTTATGAGAATGCCGACTATTCCCTCAACGCGCAAATACTTCTGAACATGTTCCAGTCCGAAATGAAGTTGTTCGGGAGGATCTTCACTATGACTATGTATCCGCAGTTGTCTTTCTCAAGTACTCCCCAGTACTATTCCGAGACTCTTGACCACAACTTCTTGCTTGGTCCTTCCTTCCGGTCATCTTTCACTTACACACCGTCCTCTTTGCTTCGCATCACCGGTTCTACGGAAGCGTCGTATGGACATAACTGGAACGGGCTCGGTACAT
>DBWN01000020.1:0-452 GCA_002308935.1 Bacteroidales bacterium UBA1237
GGAAAAATACCAGATGCTGAAGATTTGGTGTACGATATGGGTAAAGCCGTCGCGAAAGAACTCAGAGGCGCGGGTATTCATATCAACTTCGCTCCTGTGGTGGACGTAAACTCCAATCCTGATGTCCAGGTCATAGGGGAAAGGTCTTTCGGCAGCGACGTCAATCTTGTGACAGATTATGCTGAAGCATACATGAAAGGGATGCAGGACGGAGGGATCATCACATGTGCGAAGCATTTCCCGGGACACGGGGAGGCAGCCGTGGACTCACATCTGGGGCTTCCTGTGCTTAACCTGTCAAGAGAAAGGCTTGACTCTTTGGAGCTCCTCCCCTATCGAAGGCTCATTTCACAAGGAGTGGATCTTGTGATGATAGGGCACTTGGCAGTACCCAGTCTCGACCCCAGTGGAGTTCCGGCATCGATTTCCAAACCTATAATAACCGGACTGCT
>DBWN01000020.1:646-20249 GCA_002308935.1 Bacteroidales bacterium UBA1237
TTGCTGAAGGGAAAGGCGGGACTTTTCGGCAAAGGACGCCCTTATATGACCAAACACCTGAAGGAATCCGTAAAGGAAGCAGTGGCTTTGGACAAAGAAGTCCTCTCGGCCATCGCTTCCAGACAACAGAACGTTCAATAGGTTTTGACGGAAACTGTTGTATAAGAGATTGACATGTACTAACTTTGATAGCAATATAAAACACTTCCCCATGCAAAGAAGAGATTTCCTGAAGACTGCAGCGACAGCTACTGCTGGAGCAGCGATACTTGGAACAGCCGGCTCATGCTCCGGTCAAAAATCCAATATTCCCAGTCCCTATATCGTTAGCGGCAAACCCCGCATGAAGCTCAGTTTCTTCCCTTATGAGCTGAAACTGCAGCATGTTTTCACTGTCGCATCATACTCAAGGACCACGACTCCTGACGTGCAGGTCGAGATCGAATATGACGGATTCGTGGGGTACGGTGAAGCTTCAATGCCTCCATACCTCGGTCAGACTGTTGAAAGTGTCACTACATTCCTCCAGAAAGTGAATCTGGAGCAGTTCAGTGATCCTTTCCAGATGGACGATATCCTCACATACGTTGACAGTCTTTCTCCAGGGGATGCCGCAGCAAAAGCAGCTATCGACATAGCGCTCCATGACCTGGTCGGCAAACTTCTCGGCGCCCCTTGGTATCGTATCTGGGGACTCAACCCCGAGAAAGCTCCCAACACCACTTTCACTATCGGAATAGACACTCCTGATGTGGTAAGGGAAAAAACCAGGGAATGTGCGGACAAATTCAAGATACTGAAAGTGAAAGTCGGCCTTGACAATGACTACGAGATGATCGAGACCATCCGTGAAATCACCGATCTGCCGATAGCTGTAGACGCCAATCAGGGATGGACAAACAAGGAAAAGGCTCTTGATGAAATTTTCTGGCTCAAAGAGCACGGAATCGTCATGGTGGAGCAGCCCATGCCCAAAGAGATGATAGATGACATCGCATGGATCAGGGAGCGCAGTCCCCTGCCCATCTATGCGGACGAAGCCATCCAGAGGCTGAAGGACATCCCTTCAATAAAGGGCGCCTATGACGGAATAAACATCAAGCTGATGAAATGTACCGGAATGCGTGAAGGCTGGCAGATGGCCAACTATGCAAGGGCCGAAGGCATGAGAGTGATGGTGGGCTGCATGACTGAAACTTCTTGCGCCTGCTCGGCTGCCGCACAGTTCTCCCCTGTCGTCGACTTCGCTGACCTTGACGGCAACCTCCTAATCGCCAACGACCGTTTCGAAGGCATGATAGTGGTGGACGGAAAGATAACCCTTCCTGATCGCCCGGGAATCGGAGTCATCAAACTTTAGTGAGATTTCTCTGAAAAATGTAACTATTGACAAGTAAGGGGGGATTATTTGAAGATTCTGCGATATCCTCCCCATCTTTTATTTATATCTTGCAGACGGAAGACCGCTACTGCTTCCCCGGATGATACTTGGCAGTGCAGAATCCTTCACATATTACAGAAAACGGACTACCGAAAAGATGAAAAAGACTTTCATATTTCATTTGTCAATCTTACTGCTTTTTATGCAGGTGATCCCTTCATGCCAAAGTAATTATTCTTGGGATAAGGACCTTCAGTACCGCATATCGACCGATTTCTGCAGAACCAGGGCGGAGGTGACCGGATACATCAGACAATACATACCAGATGTGACGGAAAGCCAGATTGACGCATGGACACAAAGCGGGCGTCTTGAGGCCATGGAAATCGACTCCAGGACAATGTACTTCAGGAATGCCGCACCGAACCTTTTCAGGATAGATCCGGAATGCAAGGCGAAAAAGGACGCAGTGGAAGGTAATCCTCCATATGTTCCTGACCAGGAAGATCTGGACAACATGAAGAATCTCCCTGAAATCCTTCAGAGCGGGCAGACATTCTCGGCACCCAAGAGGATGAGGATACGATATACCCTCACAGTCAAGGCAAATGCTGTCCCTGAAGGGGAAATTCTCCGCTGCTGGCTTCCCTATCCCAGAAGTGATGAAGACCGCCAGAAGGATGTCAAGTTCATCAAGGCTGGAGCGTTCGTTGACGAGCTGGACACCTTCTCCACTTCAGACAAATACTCCGATCTTCTGCACTTCTCTTCCCCTTCATGCAAGCACAGTACCCTGTACATGGAGATGCCTGCAATAAAGGGAAAGCCGACAGTGTTTTTTGAAGAGTTCGAATACACATCCTACGGAGAATATCACCCGGATCTTGAGAACAGGGTAAAGCCGTATGACAAGAACTCTGAATTATACAGGGAATTCACAGCCGAAAGGGAGAAGCATATCATCTTCACCCCCGAAATAAAGCGGATAGCGGATTCATTGACAGCGGGAATCGAAAACCCCTACCTTCAGGCAAGGGCCATGTTCTCATGGATATCGGACAACTTCCCGTGGGCATCGGCCAGAGAGTACTCAACCATGGAAAACATACCCATGTATGTGCTCCAGAACGGTCATGGGGACTGTGGCATGAAGACACTTCTACTTCTCACCATGTGCCGTTACAAAGGGATACCGGGGCATTTCCAGAGCGGATTCATGATGCATCCTGACGCATGGAACCTTCATGACTGGGGTGAACTTTATTTCGAAGGCGTGGGATGGGTTCCCGTTGACCAGAATTTCGGTATTCCGGGATACGCCGAAGGTGAATATCTTGAAAAATACCCTGATTCGAAATACTTCTTCCTCGGAGGAATCGACTCTTGGAGAATGGTCGTGAACCAGGATTACGGAATGGACCTTGACCCAAAGAAAACTTATCCCAGAAGCGAGACTGTCGACTTCCAAAGAGGCGAAGTCGAATGGAGAAGAGGTAATCTGTACTTCCCCGAATGGGATTACTCAATGGAAATCGAATATCTCTGAAAACGGATAGGTTTCCGCCGTAACACAATTATACACATATACTCTCAGATAAGCCACAACACTATGAGACCGCTTTTTACTGCGACCCTGGCCTCCTTTGTCTTGACCTTGCTGCTTTCTGTACCATCGTCCGGGCAGGAGGAGAAGACAGACTATGACAGGTACGTTGAGGCGGCGGGAGACCGCCTTCCGGTGTTAAGAGCAAAAAGGGCGCAACGCTATTCCTTCGCTTACAATGGCACCCCCTATCATGACCCGAACGGTTTCAAGGACGGGGAAGCCTGCATCTGCGGCAAAGTCTACCGTAACCTCATCGTCAATTACAACGTCAACCTCCAATCCCTTGAAGTACGCTCTCCAGAAAGTCCACTCACCAGGACTTACGACACAGATGATGTTGATTGGTTCATCCGTGACGGAGTCAAATACATCAACTTAAGGAAAGAAGGTCATGATGTAAAAGAAGGTTTCTTCGAAATCGTCTATGACGGCAAAGACAAAATCTACCGGAGAATTGACAAGAGCATCGACGTGAACACCTTCTCAAACATCGTGAATATCGGTTACACTGATCCGAACTACGATGACAGCATAATCAGTTTCTTCAACTTTAAAGAGAGCTGGTATCTGGAAAGTGGTGATGGCGAACTGTTCCCGTTCAAAAACAGCAGATTCCTTTTCAAAAAATATCCCGGCTCAAAGAGAATCGCAAAAGCACGTCTTCCATACTTCAATGAATCGGACCATGCTTTCTGGTACAGTACTCTGATGACTTACATTGAAAACGAAGGAGGGAACAGGCCATGAGACACCATGCACTGGAGGCATCCAAGACCATATTGGCCGCACTTGCCATAATCTTCCTCCTCCCCTTCACATCAAGTGCTCAGAATGACACCGTCTCAGTCAAGAACGTTTCAGCAGAAACCCTTGTGCGGGTAATGCGGGAAGTCAGCGGTAACAGCATACATATCGCGAACGCTTCAAAGGACGAAGGATTCTACAGCATCTCCCAACCCAAAGAGCTTTTCGTTGAAGAAGCCTTGAAAGTTCTCAGGGAAAGCGGATACAGCATCTCGGAAATCGAAGGTATGATACTCATTTCCAGAGGGAAAGGGATACAGTCTTCATTGCCGGGAGGATGGTTCCTTCAGGAAGGAGGCCTTCTGTCCTCCACCACGGATGAAGACCAGAATGCTCTTGAGGTGACTTACCAGAACAAGGTATATGAAATAGGTGACCCGGCACGTCCCAAAAGCGGTCCTGTGATAATCAGTGGAGTGGTCAGGGACGCTTCATCCGGAGAGCCCATTCCCGGGATATCCGTTGTAGATGCAGAGAGCGGGAGGTACGCAATGACTGACTCGTACGGCTCATACAAGATAACGATCCCCACTGGAAGAAGGACTATATCTTACAGCGGCTATCCGATGGACGATATCAACCTGGAAGTGCTGGTGTATGACAACGGTGCGCTTGACATCCGGATGAAGGAAAAAGTCAGCACGCTGAAAGCTGCCGCGATTTCCGCGGAAAGCGTATCTTTCCATAGAAGCGCCTCCATGGGCATAGAAAGGATACAGCTTGACAGGATCAAGAAAATCCCGGCTGCATTCGGAGAAAGTGACCTCATCAAAGCTGTCCTTTCCCTTCCAGGAGTTCAATCTGTAGGAGAAGCCTCCTCGGGGTTCAACGTAAGAGGAGGGTCCGTTGACCAGAATCTCATCCTTCTGAACGACGGTACAATCTTCAACCCCAACCATATCTTCGGCGTACTCTCGGCGTTCAACTCGGACATCATCAGCGATGCAGAGCTCTACAAAAGTTCCATTCCGGCAAATCTGGGAGGAAGGATATCCTCCGTACTTGATATTCACACCAAAGAAGGCAACAACCAGAAGGTGACCGGTTCCTTGGGTATCGGACTTCTCACGAGCCGTTTCGAGCTGGAAGGCCCTATCAAAAAAGACCGGACGACTTTCGTTCTGGGAGGAAGGACGACCTATTCTAATTGGATACTTGGGCTGATTCCTAAAGAAAGCCACTACCATGGAGGCAAGACAAGATTCCAAGACGCCAATGTGTCCCTCACCCAAAAGATCGGGAATAACAGCTCCGTCCAGATATACGGATATGCCTCAGGAGACAATTTCTCCTTCGACAGTGATACCGTATTCCATTACAGGAACCTCAACCTTGGAATGAAGTTCAGAAGTTCACTAAGTCCCAAGTCTTCAATGGAAGTGTCAGCCGGATATGACTCATACAGGACATCCCTTGACGGAGACATGAAATGGGTCTGGGGGACATTCAAATACTCGAATGGAATCTCCCAGGAATATCTCAGGGCCTCCATGAAGCACATCCTTTCCGACAAGCACACCCTCTCTTACGGAGCGGGAAGCGTCATCTATGACATAGCCCCCGGGAAAAGAGTCCATGTCGGCGAAGAGTCCAGAGTCATAGACCTCACCCTCAAGCACCAGAAAGCCCTGGAACCGTACCTTTTCATCAGTGACGTATGGAACGCCAATGACAAGATTTCTCTGGAAGGAGGAATAAGGCTCAACACATTCCTTGCGACCGATCCCTCTAAATTCTACATCATGCCGGAAGTGAGGCTGTCAGGAAAATATTCCCCCGCTGCCAACTTCTCCCTGAAAGCGGGAATAAACTCTATGAGGCAGAATATCCATATGATCACCAATTCCTCAACCGTATCCCCTATGGACGTGTGGACATTGGCAAGCGACAGGATCAAACCTCAGGACGGTTTCCAGGTAGCAGGAGGTGCGTATTGGAGCGTCGGAGCGAACATAGACCTCAGCCTTGAGACCTACTACAAAAGGGCATACAACAGTGTCGATTACATTCCAGGGGCCATACTGGTAATGAATGAGAACCTCCCGGATGACCTTGTGACCACTACGGCTAAGGCCTACGGAGTGGAGCTCATGGCAAGGAAGTCAATCGGAAAGCTGAACGGATGGATTTCATATACGTATTCAAGATCGCTGATGCAGGAAACCGATCCGGACGATCCCTTCCCCATCAACGGAGGAAACTGGTACTCTACGCCACACGACAAGCCTCATGCGGTCAATATGGCGCTCAACTACAAGCTCACTCACAGGTACAGCGTCTCAGCGAATCTGGACTATGCAACAGGAAGGCCAATCACTGTCCCGATAGGCACCTTCTACTACGGAGGCAGTACGAGGTTGGCTTATTCTGACAGGAACACCTACAGGATACCGGATTACTTCAGACTGGACCTCGCCATCAACGTGGAACCGGGACATTATCTGAAACAATTCACCCACATGTCCTTCACCCTGGGGGTGTACAACGTGACAGGACGCAAGAACGCCTATTCCGTTTACTTCAACGGATCATCGGCTTACATGATTTCCGTGTTCGCTGTCCCCATCCCTTACATCAACCTCAATCTGATTTTCTGATATGGAGACAAATAACACAGACTCAAGAAGAAAAGGGCTCATAGGTAATGCATCCCGGGCGGCATGTGCGGTTCTTTCATGCGCACTCCTCTTTTCAGGATGCACATACCCTTTCGATATAGATTACGAAGATGACACCCGAATCATCGTCTTCAGCGGAGACATCGTTGTTGGCGGGGAAACCGTTATATACGGATATTTGACCAAAGGGTTCGGTAACCCTGAAGGCGGCCAGACAAAGCCGTATAATCCGATTCTGATTGATGGTTCCTCATCTTCTTACTTTGACCCATCGTCCTCTCAGGGTTCATCTTCCTCTCATGACCCATCTTCCGCTTACTACGGATACGATACCATCCCTCTGGAAGGATACCTGGAGAGTGAAGACGGTTCAAGGATTGAAGGGAATCTGGAAAAGAATAATGGCCTTAATTTCGACACCTCAGGTCTGGACATCAATAAGAAATACCGCGTCTGCCTAAAGAACACATCTAACGGTTCCGAATACAGAAGTTCATGGTCAGAAGTGATGGGCGCTCCGGTGATTGACTCACTTTCATATTATATAGACCATGACAATCACCGCCTCGTCACGCGAGTATCCGTAACCGCACAGGATACGCCGTACATAAGCCTCACCAGTTCATACTCATGGAGAGTGTCACCATGGGCAAAAGCGTACTTCGATTATCAATTGCCCACAGAGACTGATCCCTTCGGGATAGTCATTTTAGGGAACAATTATCCGGAGAACTGCTACACTATCAATGACGACCACGTGAAGACTTTCGCCACAGTGACGATGAAGGAAGGAAAGCTGGTGAACTATGACTTGGACTCATTCGACAGGTACGACAGGACGATTTCAGGGACTCTGCGACTGAGGATGAAGGCAAGGCAGATTTCGAAAGAAAGTTATCTGTACTGGCAAAACCTTGAAAAGACGTCATCCATGACCGGAGACCTTTTCACTCCTACGCCAAGCAGCATGAGAGGCAATATTTCGAACATAGACGACAAGGCTGAAATGGTGCTAGGTTATATCGGTATCAGCCGTGAGACAAGCAAGGATCTGTATATCCGTAACGCCGACCACATGCTTTACAGGGAGAGCAAAGCTTTCACCGAGCAGTTCTATAAGCATGTGTCCGAAGGGACTGTCCCCCAGAACGAATGGTTCCCTTTCTATAAGGAAGGGATGAGACCCTGGGTAGACGTTTACAGCGACATGGGATTTTTCCTTGGATACCGGTGGATTGACAAACGCTGCCTTGACTGCACTTTCGCAGGGGGCATCCCGGACAAGCCTGAAGACTGGATAGAATAACTGACAACCTGAAAAGAAACACCATGAGCGACTTCAGAACACAATACCGCGCCGCAACCAAGACTTTCATTATTGTCTTGGCCATACTCAGTGCATCAGTATTTTGCAGCGGACAAGGAAGGACTGTTGAGAGAATGTTCATTTCCACTGACCGCCCGTATTATGCTGCTGGCGACAAGATATATTGCTCCGCATTCTGTCTCACTCCAGAAGGTGAACTGTCAGGGTTCAGTGCCGTATCATACATGGAATTGTACAGTGCTGACGGTCACAGCGTAACCGGGAAAATAGCTCTCACGGAAGGAAGAGGGGCAGGAAGCATAGATCTTCCTTCGGACCTCCCTACTGGCAACTACCGCCTGATAGCATACACTGCAGTCAATCATAATGAAGAAGGTTTCGATTACGGTTCCTTCAGTAAGACTGTATCAGTCTACAACACTTCTTCCGCATCAAGAGTGGAAGGCGGAGTTGAAATCATTCCGGACATGGCCTCTGGTGGACAGGAAGAGACCGGAACCGGAGACCTCGATATCACCCTCGGAGAATCATCTGAAGGCGGGTTGAGCCTATTCATGAACAGCGGCAAGCAGACTTTCGTAAGTGTCAGCATCTATCATGACGAGCATCTGCCCGTTTATGATACCGGTTCCATGAAATCATTCCTCTCTTCAATCAAAAAGCCCCAGGGATTCCTGGACAACTCGGTTCCGGAATATGACGGAGAAATAGTCAGGATACAGATAGAACCATCCGAAGGGACAATCGCTGATTTGAGCGGGAAAGACGTATTCATCTCGACTCCAGGTTCCATCTCCGACATATACGCAACCCCTCTTGGAAAAGATGGTGTAGCGGAATATTTCACAACCAACATTTTCGGGAACAAGGACATGGCGATAGAAATCAAGGATTTCGGAAAGCCCTTCTCATTCTCTTTCGTCAACCCTTTTGTTGGCAAAGG
The DNA here is from genome assembly GCA_002308935.1 of Bacteroidales bacterium UBA1237. GTDB lineage: Bacteria > Bacteroidota > Bacteroidia > Bacteroidales > UBA932 > Cryptobacteroides. The sequence continues at coordinate 9,326 of DBWN01000020.1, forward strand.
CCCAAAGGACGGGATACCGGTAATGAAGATTTCCCAGTCCATGGAAAAGGCGATATCAAGACTGGGAGAGTCTATGCAAGTTGTGAAGATGTTCGATGCCGATACGCTTTATGATTATCTTCCTTCAAGGTCGATCCACTTCACCGGAAAAGACAGGGTGTCCTATATCCTTGATGACTATACGAGATTCTCGACTATGAGAGAAATCTTCATTGAATATCTTTTCGACATCACCACCAGAAGAAACCGTGACAAAGGGATTGAACTCGTGGTAAGCTGCAATGACGAGGTCCGGAAGAACTCCTATGTACCAAGTGGAGAATCCTTGATAATGATAGACGGAGTTCCCGTTTTCGACCACAACCTCATCTATGAATACGACCCCGCCCTTGTAAAACGGATCGATGTTTACCCCTATGTGTATTTCATAGGAGGACGTTCCTACTATGGAATGGCAGATTTCGTGACTTTCGAGGGGAATATGCCTTCATTCAACTTCGGGCCGGAAGTGAAGATAACGGATTTCCAGGGAGCTGGAGTTCCCGTAGCCATTACAGGAAAGAACTTCCCTGCCGAATACCCCAACATACGTGAGACAATCTACTGGAATCCCTTACTGACTCTTGAAGGAGGGGAAAGCACTCCTATAGAGGTTGTCCTCCCCGCATACAGCGGCGATTTCAAGATTGTAGTTGAAGGGATTGACTGCGAAGGAAATCCTATATACCGGACAGCATACTTCGAGACAGAATAACCCCGCCTTTGACGACGGGGTTCAAGCAGTCAACCAGGGAAAAGCCTCAAGCTTTTTTTATCCTCAGTTTCCTTTCTACCAGGGTCTGCAATTCCGAAAGGGACCTTTCATCGGCAGCTGACAGGCACATTACCGCCAATATACCCTTCTTGGGTTCAAGGCAAAGTACTCTCAGAGGATGGTCTTCTTCGTCATAAGCTTCAAATCCATACGCCTTCTTTCCGTCGAAGGGATACTGGATTATGGGGTCACCCTCATCACCGTCTTCAAAGCCCACCATATCCACATAGTTGGAGAAAGCCTGGTCCGCAGCGGTCTCGCCTTCGGGCATGGGCCCTACGTACAGATCTATACCTCTTCCACGTAACTGGGCCTCAAGATGAGAGATCTCACTTCCGTCCTCATCGATATACTGGTCAACTGAAGATACCCACCCTTCCGGAAGGGGAAGCTGAATGTCATATTCCATGATTCTTTCTTCTTTATTGGTTATGCATCAAGCGCTGCAATAATGATACCTCAACATGAAAGAGACCACTCCAAGAAATAAGGAATGGTCTCTTTTGTGATTCAGGTCACAGGGAAAACCTGTACCTTTCGCTAAGCACTACCAACCGGGGTTCTGGGTAAGATTCGGATCAAGCAGAATCTGACCTGCAGGGATGGGCTCCAAATAGTATTTGTCATTCCAGACGCGGTCGACTGTCGTACCACCTGCATTGACTGCTGAAGTGTTGTACGGAGATTTGTAGCCCTTGAGGGAGAAGTTCTTTCCGAGAATTGTCGCCCAACCGCTCTCATCACCGCCCTTAGAAAGGTAATAAGCCTTTATGGCATCAAGGGATGCTCCGAGATATCCGTCAGGATTCTCCTTAGTATCAAGATTCTTTCCCAAAGCCCAACGCATAAGGTCATCATGACGGAAACCATCGCACATGAGCTCGCTGCGGCGATCGCGACGAATCTCCTGGAGGAGGACATTCTCTGCCGGATCCTTCGGATCTTTGGTGATAGCAGTACCATTAACCGACACGTTAGTGCCACTCACTGTAAGTGCAGGAATCTTACCATGCCTCGTACGGAGGAGATTTATTGACTTGTCAAGATCGGCTTGAGTACAAGACCCCAGTTCGGCACAGGCTTCAGCATAGTTCTCGAGCACCTCGGAATAGGTGAAGACAGGACCGTCTGTATCATTGGACGGAGCGTTCCAGCTGGCATTAGCCTCCATCTCAGCCCTGCGCTCAAGAGGCAAGAACTTAAATGTCCAATAGCCGGTGGTCGAGAGGATACCATAATCCCAGGACAAGTTGATAATCGGGAGAATCTCTTCATAAACGGTGGCGTTCAGACGCTTGTCCCTATTATTGAAGATGCCGTCCATCGTCTTGTCGTCATAATTGAACATATGGACTGGAAGGCCTTTATCGTTGGTATAGTTCTCCATGGCGCTCTTGGTCAGACCCCAAGTAGGAGTAGATGAGTCTATCCAGCCATACTGAGCATGAGCCTCAGTAATCTTACCGCCGTTGACATTTGCCAAGCTGTATATCTTATACATGAGAACTTCCTTATTGCCTGTGAGGGAAAGGGATGTATACATGCCCTTATAGTTGTCAGTAACCTCATACAGATTGCTGCTGATAACCTTGTTGGCTGCCTCTTTAGCCTTCGTAAAGAAGGTATCGGGGTGTCCTCCTGCCGTTTTATGATACTTCTCCCATGCTCCTTCATATAGAGCGACGCGGGAAAGTAAGGCTGCCGCGACCATGTTGTTGATAGTATTGGCACCGGCCTTGGCAGGGTCATAGCAGTTATTCATGGCAAATTCAAGGTCTGCGACCATATTGTCCATGACTTGAACGCGGGAATCGCGGGGACGGGTAACATTCTCCTCCTTGGAGAAGTCAACCTCTTCTTCCACCCAAACAACATCACCGTATGTACGTACTAGATTGTAATAGTACAAAGCTCGGAAGAAGCGGGCGACGCCCCTCCAGTGGTTCGCTGCGGCTTCGGAAAGGTCTGGAACTTTGTCGATCCTGTTGAGAAGGATGTTAGTCTCGCGAATTCTATCATAATTGGTATTCCAGGTTCCTGAAGAGTTGGGGACATTCTTCGTAAACTCGGAGAAATCCTCGGTTGAATAGTCGTCAGAGAGAGTTTCGGAATGGTACTGTCCACGAGTCCATCCACTTCCGTAACTCTGCTCGCTCAGGCGGCCGTAGAACTTCCAGGCGAAAGTCTCAAGCGACGATTCGGAAGTCCAGTTCGTGGCGTCGGAGTTGCTGTCAAGCGGGGTACGGTCAAGATAGTCACTGCAGCTGCAAAGACCAAGAACCGCAAAGACCGCGATAGCAAAAGTATAGATTGTCTTTTTCATATTATATGCAATTATCTTGTTCTTTGTTTTAGAAGGAGAGTTGTACACCGAAGGTCCACTGACGGTTGAACGGCATAGCACGACCAGCATAACGCATATCTACACCGGCTACATCAAAGGTAGAAGACCAACCACCGGTAAGTTCAGGATCCATCTTTCCTCCGATATGGTCGAAGGTCAGCAGATTCTGGGCGCTAAAGTAAACACGGAGTTTCTCAACAGAAACTTTTTGTGTCAGATTTCTGGGAAGTGTATAGCCAATGGTGAGGTTCTTTACCCTCAGGTATGCAAGGTTGTTGAGGTACTTCGTCTGAGGGGCGAAGTTGTTGCACCCTGAATTGCTCGGGAGACCTGCTAAGGAGCCAAATGCGCTGTTGATATACGGACGCGGGAAACGAGCGTCGGTATTGGATGGAGTCCAGTAATCAAGCTGGTCCTTGAAAATGTTCATCTGGGCACCTGCGGCGTTAGGAATAAACAGCGATGAAGTGGTCCAAAGGTCGCGTTTGCCGACACCCTGGAAGAGAATTTCAGCATCAAAGCCTTTGAACATCGCACCAAGACGGAGTGAGTACTCATATCTCGGGAGACCGTTACCAATGCGCTTGATGTCACCGTGGTCGTCGATTGTACCCTTACCGGAATCGATGGTACCACTTCCGTCAAGATCCTTATACTTGATATCACCGGCGGTATACCTGAAGGAACCTGAACTCAACTTGCTCTGATCAGGGGATGAGGCGACATCCGCATCAGATTCGAAGTAGCGGTCTGTCTCAAAACCCCAAATTTCACCGATTTCCTTGCCCTCATACCAACCTGTCAGCGCACCAGTATTGGTGTTCCACTTCGTGATTTTAGCCTTGGAATCTGAGAGGGTGAATGTGCCGTAAACGGCAAAATCCTTATTGAAAGCGTGGTTGTAGTCTAGTTGGAATTCCCATCCATGTGTACGCATATTGCCACCATTCTCAAGCGGGGCGGAAGCGATACCGACATAACGGATAATCTCATTTCCGTTGACGAGCATACCAATGTTCTCACGAATATACCAGTCAAATGTGGCAGTGAGTTCATTGTTCAGGAAACCAGCATCGAAACCGATGTCGAGAGTACGAATCTTCTCCCAGGTCATGTCTGAATTGACTGCAGAAGGAGTGGAAACAGTTGCTTTCTTATTTCCATCAGTACCTTGCCAATCAGCGGTTACTGTGGAGAGGGTAGCTATGTAAGGATACCATGAATCAAGGGCCTGGTTACCTACCGAACCATAAGAACCACGAATCTTGAACATCGGGATATAAGGTTTGACGGCAGCCCAGAATGGCTCTTCGGAAATCTTGTAACCGATAGAACCAGAAGAGAAGAAAGCCCACTGCTTGCCCGGACGGAAGGCGGAAGAACCGTCGTAACGACCATTGAGCTCAAGCAGGTACTTGTCCTTATAATTGTAATTGATACGGCCGAAGAATCCGGCAGTAGCACGGTGGCGGAGCTGTTCACTTACCGTTGCCTCCTTGTTACCGTCGGTGAGGTTCAAGGTCTGGATATCTACGTTCTGGACACCGTTTGAAGTGAGAGATTGGCTGTTATAGCGGAGATCTTCAGCATTAGCACCAACCTTTAGGGCAAAGTTGTGTTCATTATTGATGTTGAAGATATAATCGAAGTATGCATTGTAGGTGTTGGTGATTCTCGAGACCAATGTCCTGGAAAGGAAGTCGTTCGTGGTCATGGCCGTTTTGGAAGGGAAACTCCAGTTGGCCGTGTAGTAAGGCTGACGGATGGATCGGTTCTCGTAGTTGTATCGACCGCGGGTATAATCACCGTAGAAGGAGAGTCCTGGGGCCAGGTTGATCCTCATGTTGCCCCCGAGGCTCAGGTACTGATCATTGGATGTACAAGTGCTTTCTCCCACAAGCCAACCGTTTCCGTGACGGAAATAGAGTCCTTCACCTGTAGCAGCTCTGGCATCCGTAGGATTGCCATTGGCATCCTTCGGGCCACCGTCGGAAATACCGAAGGGGAAGAATGCAGGGAAACGCATAGTATAGTAGAGAAGACCCATGGCCCCATTACTGGCCTCATATCCGTACGGATAAGTGAAGTTCTTTTCTACGTACATCACCTTAGTACCGATGTTGAGCCAATCCTTAACCTGAGTGTTAGTGGAAAGGTTCACGTTGTAACGCTTCACGAAGTTCTCCACATCGGCCTTGAGGTTGCTGTCATTCTTCACATAGCCCAGACCAATGTTGTAGTTGGTCTTGCCCGTATTACCTGAAATGTTCAGGTTGTGAGTCTGTGTGAAGGAAGTCTTGAATATCTCCTTGTTAGGATCAGAAACCCTATAGTAGTACGGCGTTCCGTTGATGAACTCATAGTCCTCTCCGTAAGTATATATAGGGTTGCTCAGATTGCCCTGATAGTTGTCAAACCATTTAGCAATACCGGGGCCTATAGTGTCGAAGTACATACCGAAGGCCTCAATACGGCTTCCGTCAACATTCTTCTGGGCAAGTATGCCTTGTTCAAGCTGAGCGAGAACGCCTTCTTTGTCAGTAATGTAATTCGGAAGACCGATAGGCTGGTTCCAAGAAAAATTATTGGAGTAGGTGATCGTCACGTTGTCCTTGACGGCAGAACCATCTTTCGATGTGATGAGGATTACTCCCCATGCTGCACGGCTACCATATATGGAAGCGGAAGCAGCATCCTTCAGAACGGAGATACTCTTGACGTTGTCCGGGTTAACGAAGGAGAGATTCGGTACCTCTACACCATCAAGGAGGATGAGCGGCGTGTTATCGCCATTGATTGAACCGATACCACGAATCTTCATTGTCGCGGAAGCATCCAGGTCATTGGAGTTGTAGGTGATGGTGAGGCCCGGGACGACACCCTGCAGACCTTTTGATACATCGGTAATCGGTTTGGAGCCGAAAGCCTTTTCAACGTCAACAGCGGTAACAGCACCTGTCAGGTTGACTTTCTTCTGAGTACCGAAACCGACAACAACAACCTCGTCGAGGAATTCAGCATCCTCGCTGAGGACAACCCTCATTCCGTTGGAAGCGGCGACTTCTGCAGTAGCATATCCGATGCAGGAAATCTGAAGAGTCGCACCTCTACGGACATTGATTGTAAAACGGCCTTGGTTGTCAGTCATGACGCCGTTCGAGGTACCGAGTTCAATAACACTCGCACCGGGGACGGGGGCACCTTGTGCATCCACTACCGTTCCGCTCACCTGCTGCTGCTCGGCCTGAGCGATGGCAGTGGCGGCCTTAGCTGAATAAGACCACATACCGCCGGTCACGAGAGCTGAGACAACAACAAAGCTCATGAGGACCCTACTTAAACAGAGACCTCCAGTTAGACGATTTTGAATCATAGTAGTAATAATAATAGTTATGTTGGATTAGTTGGTTACAACAATTCGATTCCGAATCATATCCAAAATCACCAACAAATATATAAAATTTATATTCACACAAAATAAAAATTCGGACTTTTTGAATCGTTTCAGCAATATGCAGAAAAGAATAAAGTTTCATCAACCGCTTTTGTCCGAATCGTTTCTATCTAGTCGTCAAAAACACCTTTCAGCACTCTTACAAGAAAAAAAGGACAGTTTCCGATGAATAATTATTCACTTAATACGTTATTATTGAACGTGTACCGGAATAATCCCGATGATAATGTGTACATTTGCGAAGAAAAGCTGTTAACATTTCCCCAGTTTTCTCAAAATGAATACAGCCGCCCGCAAAAGAATCCTGATTTCATTGGTGCCGATCGTGGTACTGATGGGATTGCTTGCGCTCAATGTCAGCATTTTCGGGACCGAAGCACTTTCAGGCGCCAGCCAGGTAGCGCTCCTTGTCTCGACAGCAGTCTGCTGCATCCTCGCCAGGGCATTTTTCGGAACTAAGTGGAACGAATTCGAAAAAGCGATCGGCTCAAGCATAGGAGGGATAGCCCATATCATACTTCTTCTGCTTCTCATCGGAGCTCTTTCAGGAACATGGACAATGAGCGGGATCGTCCCTACTATGATATATTATGGAGTAAAGGCAATCTCACCGAAACTATTCCTAGTAAGCGCCACTGTCATTTGTGCATTGGTCTCTCTGATGACCGGTAGCTCATGGACTACGATAGCCACAATCGGAGTGGCCCTTCTCGGTATAGGACGCGTCCAGGGTTTCTCCGATGCGGTAACAGCAGGCGCCATAATATCGGGAGCATACTTCGGAGACAAGATGTCACCGCTTTCGGACACAACGGCCATGGCATCCTCCATGAGCGGAGTCCCGATCTTCCAGCACATCCGGTTCCTGATGACCACCACAGTCCCGACCCTCACCATAACGCTTGTCGTCTTCCTTGTCATCGGTCTGCTGCACATCCCTGCAGGAGAGGGAGACCTTGAGGGGTTCAGGACAGCTTTGGCCGGAAGATTCAACATAAGCCTATGGCTTCTGCTCATACCCGTCGTCACCATCATAATGATATACAAGAAGATTCCGGCGATAGTGGTACTCGCATGCTCCGCTGCGATAGCTGGAGTCACTTGCGTCTTCGCACAGCCTTCCGTAATGCAGGAAATAGCGGTTCCTCTGACCGGAGATGAAGGTGGCACGAAAGGGCTTCTAGTCGGACTGATCCGTACAGTTTATGACAGTGTGAGCGTCTCTACCGGCAACGCTGAAGTCGACAATCTTGTGTCTTCGAAAGGCATGAGCGGCATGCTCAACACCATATACCTTATAATTTGTGCGATGTTCTTCGGCGGATGCATGCAGGCCAGCGGAATGATCCGGCATATCGCTTCCGGAATCATACCCCTCACTAAGAGGCGCACTCCACTTGTCGCGACTACGGCGGCAACAGGAGTCGCTCTGAACGCGATAGTCTCTGACCAGTACCTTTCCATTATCCTGACATCAAACATTTTCAAAGGGATATATGAAAAAGAAGGACACGAGGGGAAACTGCTCGGCAGGGCGATAGAAGACTCTTCAACAGTGACCTCCGTCCTCGTCCCTTGGAACACCTGCGGAATGACCCAATCGACGATTCTCGGAATACCGACTCTCACATATCTCCCCTACTGCTTTTTCAATCTGATCAGTCCTTTCATGACTGTAGCGATGACAGCCATAGGGACCGGTCTCAAGAAAAAGCATACACCCCCCACAGAAGAAACGACAAAACAGATAGGACATGACGATAACTGAAAAAGGGAAGACGCTGATTGCAGTCGTCCCGGTTGTAGTCCTCATTGGACTTCTCGCCCTTGACATCGGAATCTTCGGAAGCGATTCCATCCTCGGAGCCAGCCAGGTTTCCTTGCTGTTCTCCGCCGGCGTTTGCGTATGGCTGGGAATGTGGCTCTACAAGACACCCTGGAGCAAGTTCGAAGAGGCTATCAAGAGCAACATCGGAGACGTCACCACCGCCATAGTGATACTGCTCCTTATCGGCGCCATATCCGGCACTTGGACAATGAGCGGTATCGTTCCGACTTTCATCTACTATGGCGTCAAGATAATCTCCCCGAAACTCTTCCTTCTTACCGCTTGTGTCATCTGCGCCATCGTGTCGCTTATGATAGGCAGTTCATGGACCACCATCGCGACTATCGGACTTGCCCTGATGGGAATCGGCCGTGCGGAAGGGTTCCCTGACGGAATGATTGCTGGAGCGATAATCTCGGGAGCGTATTTCGGAGACAAGATGTCCCCACTTTCGGATACGACCGTCATGGCTTCTTCCATTAACGGGGTAAACCTTTTCACACATATCAGGTACATGATGATCACCACCGTTCCGGCGATCTGCATTTCCCTTGTCATCTTCACCATCCTTGGTCTTTCACACGGAGAGGGTGACACCGCGACAATCCAAGTGTACACTGACGTCCTTTCCTCGAAATTCAACATAAGCCTTTGGCTTCTTATCGTGCCCCTGCTGACTGCGATCATGATCGCCAAGAAGCTTCCTGCTCTAATAGTTCTTGCCCTCTCGACAATTCTTGCGGCGCTTTTCTCTCTCTTCTTCCAGAGCGACATCCTCACTGAAATCGGAACCACCGTTATAGGAGAACCCCATGGAAAAGTCCTTTTCACTGGTGTGATCGAGTCAATCTACAACTCGGTAAGCATCTCCACCGGCAATCCTGAAGTGGATTCTCTTGTGTCATCGAAAGGGATGCTCGGAATGCTGAACACGGTTTACCTGATCATATGCGCTATGTGTTTCGGAGGATGCATGAAGGCCAGCGGCATGCTCGCTTCCCTCTCAAAGCTCATTTTGCCACTTGCCAAAGGAAGGACCTCCCTTGTGGGGACCACGGTCGTTACCGGAACCGCGCTCAACGGTATAGTATCTGACCAGTTTCTCTCTATCATCCTCACTTCCAGCATATTCAAAGACCTTTTCAAAGAGAAAGGGTATGAGACCAGGCTGCTGAGCCGTGCCGTAGAGGACTCGGCCACAGTCACATCTCCCCTTTATCCCTGGAGCAGCTGCGGAATGACCCAAGCTACAATCCTGAGTGTCCCGACTATAGCTTACATGCCTTTCTGCTTCTTCAATTATCTATGCCCTCTTATGAGCATCACGATGGCGGCTATAGGGTACAAGATTGTGCGTAGCGTCAAACCTGAAGAGACGGCAGAAGAATAACAGAAAAACATAAAATCGGCCAGTTCCGATACGTTTCTCAATAAAAATCCCTACTTTTATTGAGATTTTGTAGGCATTGTGGGTACTTTCTCACCTTGTCTCAACGTATAAAACTGATAACCAATGGCAAGAATAATCGAGTGCGTCCCCAACTATTCAGAAGGAAGGGACAGAAAAGTGATTGACGGTATCGTTGAAGCAATCAGCTCAGCCTCCTTTGAAGGCGAAAGGGTAAAAGTCCTCAACGTGGACCCCGGTGAGGCGACAAACCGCACTGTCGTGACTTTCGTGGGGAGCCCTGAAGCAGTATGTGAAGCCGCATTCCAAGGAGCGGCAGCCGCGTCCCGTCTCATAGATATGCGGCTTCATCATGGAGCACACCCCAGAAGCGGATCCACCGACGTACTCCCTCTCATCCCTATATCCGGCATAACTCTGGAAGAATGCGCCGTCCTCGCTAGAGACCTTGCCAAACGCATGTATGAAGAGTTGGGCATCCCATGCTATTGCTATGAAGCCAGCGCTTTCAAACCGGAAAGAAAGAACCTCGCCGTCTGCAGAAGCGGAGAATATGAGGCCCTCCCCGAAAAGATAAAGGATCCTCAAAGGAAGCCCGACTTCGGTCCGGACGAATACAATGAGACCGTGGCCAGAACCGGAGCGAGCAATGTCGGAGCAAGGAACTTCCTGATTGCCGTAAATTTCAACCTCAATACCACTTCGACTAGAAGAGCAATGGCTGTCGCGTTTGACGTCAGGGAGAAAGGCCGTGTTGCAAGAGAGGGAGGTTCCCTCACCGGGAAGCCGCTGAAGGACGAGAACGGAAACACGATATGGATACCCGGGACACTGAAGGGATGCAAGGCCATCGGATGGTTCATTGACGAATACGGCATCGCACAGGTATCGATGAACATCACTGATATTGACGCCGTTCCCCTTCACAAGGCATTCGAAGAAGTCTGCCGTGCCGCAGAGGCCAGAGGTCTCAGGGTGACCGGTACTGAGATAGTCGGTCTGGTTCCCAAGAAAGTTCTTATCGATGCCGGTAAACACTTCCTCCGCAAACAGCAGCGTTCTCTTGGAATCGACGA
>DBWN01000020.1:20387-24868 GCA_002308935.1 Bacteroidales bacterium UBA1237
GCTCCTGGAGGAGGAAGCATTTCGGCTTACATGGGAGCCCTTGGAGCCGCTCTTTCAACCATGGTCGCCAATCTCTCCTCCCACAAAAGAGGCTGGGATGACCGTTGGGAGGAGTTCTCTCAAGTCGCCGAAAAAGGACAGGCGCTTACTGATGAGCTGCTCGCTCTCGTTGATGAGGACACTGCCTCATTCGACGCGATAATGGCCGTCTTCGCCATGCCTAAGGGAACACCTGAGGAGAAAGAGGCCAGAGCCGCTGCGCTGGAGAAAGCCACTCTCTATGCAGCCCAAGTCCCTCTCAAGACGATGAAGACCGCCTTCAAGGCTCTCCCTCTCGCTCTCGAAATGGCCTCAAAAGGCAATCCCGCTTCAGCATCCGATGCAGGAGTCGGAGCCCTTGCCGCTACGGCTGCAATCAAAGGCGCATGTCTCAATGTCCGGATCAATGCGGCATCCCTTAAGGACAAGCAGACGGCCGCCGCATTGACAGAGGAAGCCCTTTCACTGGTCAAGAAGGCGGAAGAAATGGAAAAGGAAGTGCTTGCGAAAGTGAACTCCTCAATAGAAGCCTGACATCAACTCGAACCACGGATAACACAATAACATGACCTTAGCAGAATTCCAGGAAGACATACTCCGGGGCATACCGGAGGAACTTCCTACACCAAAGCCCTATGATACGAGCGTCAACCACGCTCCAAAAAGGAAAGACATTCTTTCGCCTGATGAAAAGGTGCTTGCCCTGAGGAACGCCTTGAGGTATTTCCCGGAGCGACAGCACGAAACGCTCTGCAAAGAGTTCGCCGACGAGCTGGAGAAATACGGCAGGATCTACATGTACAGATTCCGCCCCGATTACCCGATGTACGCCCGTCCCATCGGTGAATATCCCGCCAAGTCAAAGCAGGCCGCTGCGATCATGGCGATGATCCAGAACAACCTTGACCCGAGGGTCGCCCAACACCCGCACGAGCTGATCATATATGGAGGGAACGGAGCGATTTTCCAGAACTGGGCCCAGTACCGGCTCACCATGCAGTATCTGGCCACAATGACAGACGAGCAGACCCTGGTCATGTACTCAGGCCATCCGATGGGGCTCTTCCCCAGCCATAAGGATGCTCCTAGAGTGGTCGTCACAAACGGAATGGTCATACCCAACTACTCAAAACCCGACCATTGGGAGAAATTCAACGCCATGGGAGTTTCCCAGTACGGGCAGATGACGGCCGGATCATACATGTACATAGGTCCTCAGGGAATTGTCCACGGAACCACGATCACTGTAATGAACGCAGCCCGAAAACAGCTTAGGGCGAAAGGAATGGAAGGCACCAGAGAGAACATGGCCGGCATGCTGTTCGTCACTGCCGGACTGGGAGGGATGAGCGGGGCGCAGCCTAAGGCCGGCAACATAGCCGGAGTCGTAAGCGTCACGGCTGAAATCAATCCTCTGGCGGCCAAGAAACGCTATGAGCAAGGGTGGGTCGATGAGATGCACTCAGACCTTGACGCCCTTATCTCGAGGATACACAAAGCCACTTCCGGAAAGGAAACAGTCTCCCTTGCATACGTAGGCAACGTGGTTGACCTATGGGAAAGGCTCGCTGACGAAGGGATAAAAGTGGACCTCGGTTCCGACCAGACATCTCTTCACAACCCTTGGGCGGGAGGATACTACCCCGTAGGATATTCTCTCGAGGAATCGAAGAAGATGATGTCAGAAGAGCCGGAGCAATTCAAAGAAGCAGTCCAGGCATCCCTCAGAAGGCATGTCGCCGCAATCAACCGCCTTGCTGAAAAAGGCATGTATTTCTTCGACTACGGCAACGCTTTCCTTCTCGAGAGTTCCAGGGCAGGAGCAGATGTACTTCTTCCCGACGGTAATTTCCGATACCCTTCATATGTCCAGGACATAATGGGACCTATGTATTTCGACTACGGGTTCGGACCTTTCAGATGGGTATGCATGTCAGAGGATCCTGAAGACCTGGCCAAGTCTGACGCCATCGCGGTAAGCGTTCTGAAAGAGATAGCCGCCACATCCCCGGATGAGATCAGATCCCAAATGGAAGACAACATCCATTGGATCGAAGAAGCCGGCAGGAACCATCTGGTAGTCGGTTCACAGGCAAGAATCCTTTACGCGGACTGCGAAGGAAGGACCAAGATAGCGCTCGGCTTCAACAAGGCCATACGTGAAGGGAAGATCACCGCCCCGATAGTTCTGGGAAGGGACCATCATGACGTATCCGGAACGGATTCTCCCTTCAGGGAGACCTCAAACATATATGACGGTTCGAAGTTCACTGCCGACATGGCTATCCAGAACGTAATCGGAGACTCCTTCAGAGGTGCCACTTGGGTATCCATCCATAACGGCGGAGGCGTAGGTTGGGGAGAAGTCATCAACGGAGGGTTCGGAATGGTGATAGACGGAAGCCCAGAAGCCGACAGAAGGATATCCTCAATGCTGTTCTGGGATGTCAACAACGGAATAGCCAGAAGGAGCTGGGCAAGGAACAGCGGTTCCATGATGGCGATCCGACGCCAGATGGAAAGGACTCCCCTTCTGCGCGTAACTCTTCCGAACGACGCCGACCCGGACATGATCAAAACAGTTCTCGGGCGGTAGACCCGAATACAATTCTGGAACGACACCTATGACACACATCATTTCACATGCGCATCTGAGCCTTGAAAGACTCAAAGATATTCTTGACAACCATGAAAGGATAGCCCTATCCGAGGAATCGGTGGACGCTATCGTCAAATGCCGCAAATACCTTGACTCCAAAATGGAGGACCTGGACCGTCCGGTATACGGAATCACAACCGGATTCGGGTCATTATACAACGTGACCATACCCGAGGACGAGCTTTCCCAATTGCAATACAACCTCGTCGTATCCCACGCTTGCGGAACCGGTGACACTGTACGAAAAGAGATTGTCAGGCTGATGCTCCTTCTGAAGGTACAGTCCCTCTCATACGGCCACTCGGGAGTCCAGTTACAGACTGTCCAGAGGCTCCTTGACATGTACAACAACGACATCATTCCGGTCGTTTACCAACAGGGGTCGCTCGGAGCCTCAGGCGACCTCGCTCCACTGGCACATATGAGCCTTCCTCTTCTGGGACTGGGAGAAGTCTACTACAAGGGGGAGGTAAGGCAAAGCGCTGATGTCTGGAAGGAGTTCGGATGGACTCCGATCCGTCTCCAATCAAAAGAAGGTCTTGCTCTTCTTAACGGTACCCAGTTCATGAGCGCCCATGCGATATGGTGCCTCATACAGTGCATGAGACTGTCAAAATGGTCTGACATGATAGGAGCCATGTCCCTTGAGGCATATGACGGAAGGATTGAGCCTTTCCTCCCGCTGACCCATCTCCTTAGACCCCACAAAGGCCAGATAGACACTGCCAAGAGGTTCATGGAGGTTCTCGAAGGGAGCGAACTCATACGTAGGGAAAAGGAGCATGTTCAGGATCCCTATTCCTTCAGGTGCATTCCTCAGGTACACGGTGCAGTCAAGGACAACATCCGTTATGTCCAGTCAGTCATCGAGAACGAAATCAACAGCGCGACTGACAATCCCAACGTCTTCCCCGATGAGGACATGATCATCTCCGCCGGAAACTTCCACGGAGAGCCCATAGCGATACCGATGGACACTCTCGCTATAGCGATGTCGGAACTCGCGAACATCTCGGAAAGGAGGATCTTCAGGCTGATTTCGGGGCAAAGGGGACTTCCCAAGTTCCTGGTCAGCGAAGCCGGCCTCAACAGCGGATTCATGATTCCGCAGTACACCGCCGCATCCATCGTCAGTCAGAACAAGGGCCTGTGCTGGCCGGCGTCATGCGATTCAATACCGTCATCCCAAGGTCAGGAGGACCATGTGAGCATGGGAGCGAACGCCGCAACCAAACTCGTAAAAATCGTCGACAATGTCGAGACCGTGCTCGGCATAGAGCTCCTCAACGCCGCCCAGGCTCTGGAATTCAGGAGACCGGCCAAGACTTCGCCTGTCCTTGAGCGGATATTCACGGAACTAAGGAAGGAGGTACCGTTCATCAAGAATGACGAATACCTTCATCCTTACATTATGAAGGCAAAGGCGCTTCTCTCCAGAGAAGACCTTTTCGAAATCTGACTTTAAGCAGATGAGGACACTTATCAAGAACATATCTTCACTCGTCGGAATCCTCCCCGAAGGCAAACTCAGGCTTCATGGAGAAGAGATGGACCATGTCGGGGAGATAAAGGACGCTTTCCTTCTGATTGAAAACGGGCTGATAAAGTCCTTCGGTCGGGAAGAAGACCTTCCCGGGGGGCTCTGTGCCGACAAAACCATAGATGCTGAACGCGGAATGGTCATGCCGTGCTGGTGCGACTCCCATACCCATCTTGTATACGCCGGTTCCCGCGAAGGGGAATTCCTCGACAAGATAAAAGGCCTTTCCTATGAGCAGATAGC
>DBWN01000281.1 GCA_002308935.1 Bacteroidales bacterium UBA1237
GCTGTCATCCAGCCTATGATGAACGGTGGTGGAGCTCCCTGGCTGCTCTACGGAATCGGTGCAGCAATCGCAATCATATTGACTGTCCTTAAGGTTCCTGCCCTTCCTTTCGCTCTCGGCATGTTCATCCCCATCGACCTCAACCTTCCTCTCCTTATCGGTGGAGGCATCTCATGGTATGTAGGATCCAGGAGCAAGGATGCAGCCGTCAATAACGCAAGAACCGAGAAAGGAACTCTCATCGCTTCAGGATTCATTGCCGGTGGAGCACTCATGGGTGTAGTCAGCGCGATACTGCGTTTCGCGAACGTGGACCTGTTCATGTACGGATGGAATGAGAAGTGGGGAGAAGCCATCTCCATCATTCCTTTCGTCTGCCTCATAGCTTACATGATCTACGCATCGATGAAGACTGACAGAAAGTAACAGCCCGCATTTTTCGCTTTACGATTTGAGGGGACCCGGAAAAACCGGATCCCCTCTATGTTTTCTTGTGGGAAAAAGATGCTACTTGATCACTCCGAGCTTCTTTCCTACTTTGATGAATGCCTCGATCGCCTTGTCAAGATGCTCACGCTTATGGGCTGCGGAAAGCTGCACCCTGATCCTGGCCTGGCCCTTAGGTACTACAGGGTAGTAGAAACCTGTGACAAAGATGTTCTCCTTGGCCATTTCGGCGGCGAACTCCTGTGAAAGCTTAGCGTCATAAAGCATGACTGCGCAGATGGCAGACTGTGTGGGTTTGATATCGAAACCTGCTGCCATCATCTTCTCACGGAAGTATACCACATTCTCCTGCTGGCGGTCATGGAGTTCATTGCTTTCGGAAAGCATCTTGAACATCTCGATTCCCGCAGCGACAATCATAGGAGGGAGAGAGTTGGAGAACAGATAAGGACGTGACCTCTGGCGGAGCATGTCGATTATCTCCTTCCTTCCGGTCGTGAATCCTCCGACTGTTCCTCCGAAAGCCTTTCCGAGGGTTCCGGTGAAAATATCGATACGGCCATAACAGTTGAACTGCTCAGCTACTCCCCTTCCTGTCTTTCCGACAACACCTGCAGAGTGGCTTTCGTCGACCATCACAAGGGCATCATACTTCTCAGCAAGTTCGCATATCTTGTCCATAGGAGCGACATTGCCGTCCATTGAGAAGACTCCGTCAGTACAGATGATACGGAATCTCTGCGCCTGGGCCTCTTTGAGGCAGCGCTCGAGGTCAGCCATGTCTGCGTTCGCATAACGGTAACGGACCGCTTTGCAGAGGCGTACTCCATCAATTATGGAAGCATGGTTGAGAGAATCGGAGATAATGGCGTCTTCCGCGGTCAGAAGAGGCTCGAACACTCCACCGTTGGCATCGAAGCAGGATGCGTAAAGAATGGTATCTTCAGTATGGAAGAAGTCGGATATCGCCTTTTCAAGGGTCTTGTGCAGATCCTGGGTCCCGCAGATGAAACGCACTGATGACATTCCGAATCCGTGGGTCTTCATAGCTTCTTCAGCGGCTGCTATAAGCCTGGGGGAATCAGCCAGACCGAGATAGTTGTTGGCGCAGAAATTAAGAGCTTTCGATCCGTCTTCAAGAAGGATTTCTGCGCTCTGGGCCGAAACGATGTTCCTTTCATTCTTGTACAGACCCGCCTCTTTTATTGATGCGAGCTCATTCTGTAGATGCTGCTGGAATTTTCCGTACATGGTATATCAGTTTTTAGTTATCGCGGTTGTTCCGCTCATGGAAGAGGTCCCTCCAAAAGCATTACAAATTTATAATAATTCAGTCGAAATTCAACTATTCTGTCATTGTTTAGTGCAGTTTCTCGAAAAAAAGTTAAATTTGCACAAGCCAATGGCAAACAGAACCACATAAGTCCACACCAGTATAATGAAGAATGTGCTCGTCATAGGGTCCACCGGACAGATCGGATCCGAATTGACAATGAAACTCAGGAATTTATATCCTGAAGGTAATATCGTTGCAGGTTACATCAGAGGAGCGGAGCCCAAAGGAGTGCTTCGAGACAGCGGTCCTGCAGAGGAAGCTGACGTGCGCAATGCCAAGCAGCTGGCTGAAATCGCCGACAAATACAACATCGACACCATATACAATCTGGCCGCCCTTCTTTCCGCTGTGGCTGAGACAAGGCCCCTCCTCGCCTGGGATATCCAGATCAACGGTCTTCTCAACATTCTTGAGGTGGCAAGGGAAAAGAAATGCGCGGTTTTCACTCCCAGTTCCATCGGCTCATTCGGACCGGATACTCCCAAGGTCAACACTCCTCAGGACACTCTCCAGAGGCCGAAGTCGATGTACGGAGTGACCAAAGTGGCCACCGAACTTCTGAGTGACTACTATTTCATGAAATTCGGAGTGGACACAAGGGCCGTACGTTTCCCGGGGCTCATCTCCAGCGTGACTCTTCCCGGTGGAGGAACCACCGATTACGCCGTCGAGATATTCTATGCGGCTGTGAAGGGAGAAGAATTCTCTTGCCCTATAGCGGCAGGCACCTTCATGGACATGATGTACATGAGTGACGCATTGAGAGGTGCAGTTGAGATTATGGAAGCGGATCCGGCCAAGCTCATCCACCGCAACGCTTTCAATATCGCCTCAATGAGCTT
>DBWN01000292.1:0-2162 GCA_002308935.1 Bacteroidales bacterium UBA1237
CCGGACTTTTGGGTCACCCTCTTTTTCTTTCTCGATCTTTCTCTCAGTATTTTTTTTTCAAACTTTTTTCTGCCACTGGAATGCCCAGAAAGCCGATTAGGTAAAAACGTTTAAAATTGTTCCCTCCAACACACACTTATTGGCTCGGATTATGCAGAGATGTATATTTGAACACGACCCCTGTGACAGAATGTCACACGTACTAAAATCGCATTGATGAGCAAATCCATTATATACCAGATGCTTCCAAGGCTCTGGGGCAATCAGACCTCTTCCCTCAAGAAGGGAGGTGAACTTTCAGAAAACGGATCCGGTCATTTCTCCGGAATAGACTCCGCTACATTCGATTATCTCAAATCCCTGGGCGTCACCCACGTATGGTACACGGGTATAGTCCGCCACGCTACCGCCACCTCCACCGGAGGCTGCACCCCTTCATCCGCCCAATGGGTGAAAGGCAAGGCCGGAAGCCCATATTCGATTACCGACTACTTTGACGTCAACCCTTACCTTGCCGATGACCCTTCCAAGAGGATGGAGGAGTTCGAGGACCTGGTGAAAAGGACACATGCGGCAGGACTCAAGGTGATAATGGATTTCGTGCCGAACCATGTGGCTAGGGACTACGGCGCATTCTCGCCGGGACCCATAAAGGACGGGCGTGACGCAAACGGTCATCCCGTTTTCGGCGCCCTCGATGAGACTTCAGTTCACTGGAGACCCGAGAACGATTTCTTCTACTATCCTGACCAGGAACTGGAACTTCCGGTCGCTCCTCCTGAAGGTACCCCCGAATACAAGGAATACCCCGCCAAAGCATCAGGCAACTGCTATACTCCTCAGCCTACCGTCAATGACTGGTATGACACCATCAAGCTCAATTACTGTGATTACCGGACAGGCACATGGGACAAGATGCTGGAAGTCATTCAGTTCTGGGCAAGTAAAGGAGTGGACGGATTCCGCTGCGACATGGTTGAGCTCGTCCCCAAGGAGTTCTGCCGCTGGCTGATTTCAAAGACGAAAAGACGTTTTCCGAACGTCATCTTCATAGCTGAAGTGTACGAGAAGCATCTTTATGACCAGTACGTACACGAAGTGGGCTTCGACTACCTGTATGACAAGTCAGGCCTCTACGACGCTCTGCATGACATCCTGGTGAACAACGCATCCGACATACCGGTTCCAGTCGAGGAGTGGCAGTCAACACTCAGGATCACCTGGAACTGGCAGTTCCTCGGAGGACTCCAGCCCTACATGCTCAATTTCCTGGAGAACCATGACGAGCAGAGGCTCTGCTCTCCGATGTTCGCGGGAGAAGCCGACAAGACCTACGCCGGAATGTACGTCGCCGCCCTTATGAACACCGCACCTCTTATGATATACGCAGGACAAGAAGTCGGCGAGAGGGGAATGGATGCTGAAGGATTCAGCGGAAAAGACGGAAGGACCACAATCTTCGACTGGTGGAGTCCAGCTTCTCTTGCAAGGCTCTACAAGGAGATCCACGGAGAGAAGGCTCTCCAAGAAAGAGAAAGGGCTATCCTCAACAAATACAGAGAGATACTTACTTTCGCCTCAACTTCTCCTGCAATCGGCGAAGGCCTGACATATGACCTCTGCTACTGCAACTACGGATCCGAAGGATTCGATAGGGAAAGGCATTACGCTTTCCTGAGGAGGACGACGGATGACACTCTCCTTATCGTCGCCAATTTCTCAGCCAAAGATGCTGAAATGCAAATCTGCATCCCTGCCCATGCTTTCCAGTGGCTCGGGATCAAACAGACACTTTCGCTCAACACTTCGACTCTCATAGATGTGAAAGTGCCCGCTCACGACGGGACCATCATTCCGCTTTAGGGAAAATTCAGATACATATTGATATGACAATGCCGCAGCATCTTTCAGGAGCTACGGCATTGTTCTTATCTAGTCTATGCAAGTTTCTAGGCTTGTGTCTTCGCGTCCTTGAAGAAATCCTCGTCCTTTTCCTCTTCCTCCTTGGGGACTCCTACAACCGAACGGTTGGAATTACGGTCGATGAAGGCCTTGAGTTCCTTGGGGCAGTCGTAGACTTTGACCCATTTCCCGTCATAGCTGCAGGGGAGTGATGCGATAGCGTCGAGGTCGACTTTACCGTCACCGGTAGCGAGGTTCAC
>DBWN01000292.1:2230-3369 GCA_002308935.1 Bacteroidales bacterium UBA1237
ATAGCGCATTCAACTATCATCCTGGCCTCAGATATGTCACTCCAGATAACCGGTATTCCAAGATTCGGATCTGATGAACCCCATCTTCCTGGACCGATGAGAAGATAACCTCCGTCGGAAGAGCGGAACGTTGCGTTCACTTCCGAGAGTTCCTGTGACATTTCTCTGGTCTTGAGGCTGTCGAAGGTACCGGGATCGATGAGCACGATCTTCTCCATTCCGGAAATGTACCCGTTTCCAAGAGCCCTTCTCGATTCAACCAGAGGAAGTTCCATCTCAGCGAGGACCTCATCGGGATTGACGTTGGCGGTATTGGTGTACTGGGTGATCGGACGCACCTGCAGGAGGCTCAGCTTCATGTTCTCACCCTTCGCGTCAAGGTCAGCGGCGAACTCCATCTCGACTTCGCACTGCATCTCGTCACGGCACATCTCAAGAATGTCCTTGAGAGCCTGGGCAAGAGCGAACCGGCCGTACTTTAGAATGCTCTCGTAGGAAACGATCTTGGGACCTCTTGCCTCAATGCCCGGAACCATCCTCTCACATGAAATGTCAAAGGTGGAGAACACGTAATGGGGATGAGGATAGGTCTTCATCGCATCCTGCACGGGTATGTAAGCGAGGTTTATGCCCTCGTTCCTGGAGATCTTGAACGCTCCGGGGTGAAGGTCCAGGGCGTACATCATCCTCTGGGTGTCACGCACCGCGAGATCGGGCTGTGAAAGCTGCAGGATCTTCCTCGGGAACCGTGGACTGAACCTCAGGGTCTGTCCTCCGTCCACGACGCTCTTTCCGAGGCCGAACACGACGTTCACTATTCCGTCCTCCGCCTTCTCGTTGCCGATCGGGTAGAAGTTCACGCTCCTCGCCACTCCTGAAATCATCGGATAGTAGAGACCCTCGTGCTCTGAACCCCTCACGGCCTGTATGACGACTGCCATCTTCTCCTCACTCTGGAGGTTGCCGGTAGTCTGGATGTAAGTCCTGCTGCCCGCGTAAAACACTGAAGCGTAGACGCTCTTTATGGCGTTGTCCAGCATCCTCAGCATCTGGCCGCTGTTGTTGGAATAAGGGATCATGTAGGTCGAGTAGACTCCGGCGAAAGGCTGGTAGTTGCTGTCCTCAAGTTTGGAGCTCGA
>DBWN01000110.1:0-764 GCA_002308935.1 Bacteroidales bacterium UBA1237
AAGTAAACGACTTTGAGTTTCTCCTCGGGATTCGGCAGATCCGCCGGAATCCTGTACGACTTGGGAGTGGAAGGCGTCCACAAAGGTATCCCGAATCCGTTATGAAGGCCCCTTGCCATCTTTGCCATCCCCGTTGTTCCCAGAACGCTCTGTCCGAATGAAGCCAGGTTGAGGATACCGCGTACCAACTTCTTGGCTTTCGGGAAGTCATCCGCAGCTTTTGTGGCCAACTTAAGGACTCTGCCGTCAGGTTTGAGGGATTCCCGCCGCAGCTGATGGGTAAGGTCCGCCACGTTTATCCCCATGGGACAGGATGTGGAACAGAGGCCGTCACCGGCGCAGGACTGTTCTCCGAGATAGGAGTAATCTTTCACCAACCGTGAAAGGAGCGCATCATCTTCATGAGTGACCAAGAGCCTTTCGATTTCCCTTCTTGCCACGATCCTCGTCCTCGAAGAGAGGGAGAACCCGCAAGTAAGGCAGTTCACTTCGCAGAATCCGCACTCGATGCACTTGTTGAGAGTGGAGTAGGTATCCTTCAGTTCCTCATCCTCCTGCCCGACTTTGGGAGTGAGGACAGGCATCGCCTTGAAGTTCTTCAGGAAGCACTCAGGGTCGTCATTGAAGATGACCCCTGGATTGAGTATCCCCTTGGGGTCAAAGAGCTCCTTGATACGCTTCATTACAGAGAAAGCCTTCTCTCCCCATTCGAACTCAACGAATGGAGCCATGTTGCGTCCGGTGCCGTGTTCAGCCTTCAGGGA
>DBWN01000110.1:889-4751 GCA_002308935.1 Bacteroidales bacterium UBA1237
GAATCATCATACCCGTGACGGTCAAGAAGAGCGGAAAGGTCCGCAGTGGCTTCGGGAAGATCCTCGATATGGAAGGCCACATCCTCTATCATGCAGGTGGTGCCTTCTTTGCGCATTCCGCCCACCGAAGGGAATATTCCGGAGCGTATCGCCCAGTACTTGCCGTATTCTGCGGGATCCGAAGTGAATGAGACTTCGACCCCGTAAGGCTTCAGCGCCTTTTTGATGGCGGCGATGTTCTTGTTGAGGCCGTCTATGGTAGAGGATTCAGTCTGGGTGAGGACAGCTGTGAGATCGCATTCCGAGATTTCCTTGCCTTCGTTCTGGAAACGCATGCATTCAGCCACATAGCGCTTGTCATTCACTGAAGAGAGGCTCCTCTTGTCGAGGAGTTCCGCAGCGGAGATCGAGAGCTTGCGCATGGCGACTACCGCCTTGGCCGCGGTCTTTATGTCCGGGAAATATATCATCGCGCTGGCGGTGAACGGAGCCGACTCAAGAGTGTCCATCGTCACTTCGCTCATGAAGGCGAGTGTGCCTTCAGAGCCCACCATCAGATGGGCTATTATTTCGAAAGGATCGGTGTACCTTATGAACGGATATATGTTGAGGCCCGTCACGTTCTTTATCGAGTACTTGTACTCTATCCTCTTGGAGAGTTCGGAGTCCATCTGGACTTCATCCCTGAGGCGTTCAATCCCTTCTATGATCTCCGGGTGGGACAGGCGAAAATCCCTTCTGCTTTCGGCTGAAGAAGTGTCCAGGACGGTGCCGTCAGGAAGGATCACCCTTATTCCGGAAAGCATCATGTCCGAGTTCGCATGAGTTCCGCAACTCATTCCGGAAGCGTTGTTCATGACAATTCCTCCGACCATGCAGGAGCCTATGGAAGCGGGATCGGGTCCGAACTTCCTCCCATATGGGGCGAGCATCCTGTTGACGGAAGCGCCGATGATTCCTGGCTGAAGGGTTATCTTTCCGGATTGAGGGTCATATGAATACTTCTCCCAGTTCTTTCCCGCCACCACGAGCACACTGTCGCTTATCGACTGTCCCGAAAGGGATGTGCCGGCTGCCCTGAAGGTGACAGGGATATCCATGGCATAGGCATGGGAAAGGATCCTTGAGACCTCTTCCTCGTCTGCCGCCCTTACTACCACTTGGGGCACCATGCGGTAGAATCCCGCGTCCGTACCCCAACAGAGCCTTCTTAGCTCATCGGTATAGACCCTGTCCACCGGAATGAATTCCATCAGCAGGTTCACGAAATCCTTATATTTTCTGTCAAGAGAGTTTCTGGCCATAGTTGAGTGCTGTTGAATGAGCGGCCATGGGCCGCTACTCAATGCGAAGTTAGTGAAATTTCCGGTAAAGATGTTCACTTCGGTCCACAATCGGCCTCAACGGAAATCCGCGGCCTTCCCGGAAAGGGATGGTCGCGGAGAAATCATTTTGCCTGATAAACGTCCTACAGTTTCGCTACAAGGTCGCTTATCATCTTCAGCTGGTCAGGAATCCTGATACGCTGAGGGCACTTCGGCAGACAGACGTTGCAGTTCACGCAAGCGTCAGCTGTAGCACCCTTTTCGATTTCCTTGTACAGCTTGAGGAAGGTTTTCTTCTTCTTGTTGTAATCCTTGTCCTTGTTGTCAGGATTGGGGATACTCAGCATGTCGCTGGCGGTGTTGAATGCCTTGAAGTTACCGGGGATGTTGACACCGTTGGGGCAAGGCATACAGTATGAACAAGTCGTACAAGGGATGTGGATATTTGACTTGTAAAGGTCGGCGACTGTCTGCATGAAGGACATTTCCTTGTCATCGAAGGGCTTGAAGTCCGTGAAAATGGAAACGTTCTCCTTGAGCTGTTCCATATTGGACATTCCGCTCAGGGTAATCATCACATTGGGAAGTGAACCCACGAAAGTGAGTGCGTTTCCTGCAGGGGTGAGGTCGGGATGACGCTCCCTCATGACTCCGGCGATAGCATCGCTGACGCTTGCAAGAGCACCACCCTTGACAGGCTCCATGACGAGAACGGGAATACCTTTTTCGGTAAGGCAGTTGTACAAGAACTCCGAGCTTGTCTCACCCTGGGAAGGACCGAAGCTGGCCGGCATGTCCTTCCAGTCTGAATAGTTCAGCTGAATCTGGACGAACTCCCAGTCATAGAGGTCAAGCATAGGAGGAAGAGTGGAATTGCTGCCGTGGAATGAGAAGCCAAGGTGCTTGATCTTTCCTTGGGCCTTCTGATCGAGGATATAGTCAAAGACGCCGTTGTCACGGAACCTCCTGTTGAACTCATCAACGCTGCCTACATTGTGAAGGAGGAAGAAATCCACGTAATCCACCTGAAGGTTCTTCAGCGATGTTTCGAACATGGTCTTGGCCGCTTCAAGGGTAGGGTTGGCATTGGGTCCGAAAGCCATGTTGGACATCTTTGTCGCGATCTTGTAGGATTCCCTGGGATGACGGCTCAAAGCCTTTCCGGTAACGACCTCGGACTCGCCGTAAGCGGGAGCCGTATCGAAATAGTTCACACCGTGAGCGATAGCATAATCGATCATAGCGTTCACCGCCTCCTGATCGAGCGGTGCCCTGAATCCGCGGCCGCCCTGTCCTGGTTCAACAGGCACAGAAGGAAGTCTCATGCAACCGAGTCCCAGAAGGCTCAGGGTCTCACCCATTTTGCTCCAGGTGCGGGTGTCCACTTTGGAACCTTCGGGAGCTTCTGTCCAAGGAATTGCTGCGGTGTCAGCACCGGGGGTCTTGGGGTTTGAGCCGCAAGCCTGGATCAGAGAACCTCCTGTCGCCAGGCCGAATCCGGCGAAAAACATGCCTTTGATGGCATCTCGTCTTGAAATCTTATTATCCATATCAACTGTTGTGTTTAAGTATCCTTTTGAATAATAGTTGTTCCAGTTTCAAAAATAATGCTTAGATATTATGCAACCATACCAATTTCACTTATTTATTTACCAAAATCTCCGTTTTCGCGCTTTGAAAGGTCTTCCACCCTATCGTGGCACATCCTTATCGTCGGTAATTGAAGACACCATGTATGCTCCTACGACGTTGGCGGTGGAGTTGACCAAGGTAGCGGGCATGTCCGTGATGGTTCCTATAAGAAGCAAAGTCGCAGCGAACGAAGGATCCACCCCGAGGATCGAACAGATAAGGATCTCCCCGGTCATTCCTCCGATAGGAACCGCACCTGTCACAACGCTTACCAGGATTGACATCAGTATCACCAATGCTGCATTGCCCGGAGAAGGGCTGAACTTTGAGAAGAAAACCATGGCGAAGACTATCTTCACCACTGCCGTCATCACCGAACCGTCCTTATGGATGTTGATTCCGATCGGGATCACGCTCTCCGCGACCGAACTGTTCACTCCCATCCGTTTTGCAGCAGCGATGTTAACCGGTATGCATGCCGCTGAAGAGCAAGTGCCGACAGCAGTAAGGGACGGGGTGATCATGTTCTTCCAGTATCGGACAAGATTGCCTCGGCAGGATATGATATAAACGGAGTGGATGAGGACATAGACAACAAGTGCCATTATCCAGTACTCGATGAACACCTCAAGATAACTTCCCACTATCGCGCTTCCGATATTCCCTATCATATCCGCGAAATAACACCCAAGGCCCACAGGAGCGAGATACATCACGATCTCCATCATCTTCATGATGACAGCTACGCCTTCATCCAGGAAATGCTGCACAGTGGAGGCCTTCTCCCCCAAGGCGGCCACGGCCAGTCCCAGTATCGCCGAAAAGACTATGAGAGGAAGGAGATTGGATTTGGAGAGGAGCATGGTGAAATCCGGCACGGTGAAAGTCCTTACTATGACCTCCCC
>DBWN01000113.1 GCA_002308935.1 Bacteroidales bacterium UBA1237
GTGTCGAAGGCCAAGGATGACTTTCCGCTCCCGGAAAGCCCCGTCACCACCACGAATTCTCCCCGGGGTATGTCAACGGAAACGTCATCGAGATTGTGGGCTTTCGCCCCCCTTATGGTTATGTACTCCTTCTTCTCCATTTTCGGGCATCAAGAACACAAATATAGTCATTTTTGCACGCGAAACCGCCTGTACACGAAGATTATCTCGGTATGTTCAAGCTGGTTCTCGTGTGCTTGGCTTCACACTCTTGTGAAATGAACTGAAATGAACTGAACAAGATTGGGATAAATTCTTATTTTTGCGAAATGATTAACTTTCCTCATATGAAAAAGGACATTCCGGAATTAGCTTACCTATTAGAAAAAGTAGAGAAAAAATACGGTCGTAAGCCAGTCACTTCTTCCGACTATGATGACATGTCTTCATCAATCGAGACTGCTACAGGACAGCATTTGTCAGCCTCTACTCTTAAAAGGATGTGGGGTTATGTTGAACCGTCTCCTTCTCCTAGACAGATTACTCTTAACATCCTCTCAATCTATGTGGGATATCCTGGCTTCCAGGGCTTCTGCGAGGAGCTCAGGAAATCTGATGTTTTTTCTTCCTTGTTCTTCACGGCAAAGACTGTTTTATCGGAGAGACTCAAAGAAGGTGATCTGGTAACAATAGGATGGGCTCCAGACAGGATGGTGACTCTACGCTATCATGGAGACACCCTGTTTGAAGTCATAGACGGGGGTAAATCCCAGTTGAAGAAAGGGGATAAATTCCGTAAGAGCGAATTCATCCTAGGGAAACCCATGTTTATCGGTAAAGTGATCAGGGGAGATGCCGAATTGGCTTCTTATGTGGCCGGAAAGGACGGAGGACTCAATCTTCTCAAGGTTTCCGGAGAGTAGTCACGACAGTGTTTTCAGGCAGGAATAATCGGATAGAAGATTTTTCCCGGAAATAGGGAAGGAAGACTTCTTTGAAATAGTTTTTTTCCTGCTTGCGCTTTTGTCCTAAACCTTCCCCGGTACAATCCAGGTATTCCAAATCTTTGCTCTTGCTTAGGTCCAGTAATTCTAAAGGGTTTCCGAAGCAGGATAGGATTTTCAGCTTCACGTTCTTTGAAAGGTCCAGTTTTGTTATGAGGTTGTCCTCGCAGGAAACGTTTCTCAATTTAGGATTTTTCGAAAGGTTGAGATGCATTATTCTGTTCCTGTCGCAGTGCAGTTCTTCCAGAAGGGGATTCCCGGAAAGGTCCAGTTCTGTCAGTTTTCCTTTAGGCTTTTGGTTACGTCCGGTTCCGCTGTAGCACCTCAAAATCGTAAGATTCGCGAAATACTCAATCCCCTTTAAAGAGGAGATGTCTTCGGTACTGACAGTCAGTTCCCTTATTCTAAGTGCCTCTCCGTAATTGATCGCCCCGTCACCGTCCTTGTCGAACATCATGGCCACATCGTTCAGAAACTCCGGATCCTCAATAGGGACCAGCTCGCTTTTATCGAGAAGTCCCGGATTGTCGAGAGTGAGGTCATCCCAGAAATGATTGAATAGTCCTCCTATGAGACTGCCAGCAGTGAGGGTTACCATAAGAATGACTAATGATATGACCCATTGCCCGCTTCTCCCGATGGCGGCTTTCACTTCCGCTGCGTTGCGGTACCTTTTGTCCGGATCGGGTTCACAGCATTTGGATGATATCTTTCTGAAACGCGGGGACATTTCTCCAAGGATTTTCCCAAGGGAATAAATGTCTGACCGCTGATCGACCGGTTTCCCGGCTTTCAACTCCGGGGATGCGTAGAATTCTGTTCCGGCAGGGAACTTGAGGTCGGAGTACAACTCGCCGTCCGCGAAACCGAAATCCAATATCTTGGCATTGTTCCCGTTGTCGGTTATTACGATATTTGAAGGCTTCAGGTCCCGGTGGATGATCTGGTTTGAATGTATGTATCCGAGAGCGTCACATAGCTCGGAAGCTATTTTCTTCAAGGTGTGGTTGTCCGGGTTGCCTTTCAAGAACTCCTCGAGATTTTTTCCGGACAGAAAGTTTGTGACGATATAGCTCCCGTACTCCGGATCGACTCCGTATGAAACATAAGGACATATTCCGGGGTGCTCGAGTGAACTGCCTATTTCATACTCCTTTTTAAGCAGCCCTTCATAAATGGGGTCACCGCGATATTCGCTCTTCAGTATCTTTACGACAAGGAATTTCCCTTCATACCTTATCTTGTACAAGTCAGTGTATCCGTTGACGGATACATCCAGTTTCTCCGGTTTTGACTGGGGGAACTGATTGTCAGAGGGGGGAATCTCTAAGAAAAATCCTGAAGGGGCATCCATGGTTCAAGTATAGTCCGTTTTATCAATCAGTGTCAGATTTCGTCAAGTCCCGGGTCTATCGACAGACCGTCTGCATCCCAGTCAAGTTCTTCTTTTTCGTTGAAGGGTTGGAGGAAGGGGTTGTGGGTCCTTTCTTTTCCTATGTTGGTGGACGGTCCATGTCCGGGGATCACTTCGATGTCCCCGTCAAGTCCCATCAGCTTGTCCATTATTCCTACAATCAGAGAGTCGTAATCACCCCAAGGGCTGTCCGTCCTTCCGATGCTGCCTGCGAAAAGAGTGTCACCGCTTATCAGGATTCCGTGCTTACGGTCGAGGAAACAGACTCCTCCGGGAGTGTGTCCGGGGGTGGATATCACTTCAAAGACTGTCTCTCCAGCCTTTATGGTGTCTCCTTCTTTGATGTCTGTGGTCGGGAAACCCTTTGGTGCTTCAGGCATTGAGAATCCTCTTGAAAGAAAACCGTTGTTTTCAATGATAGTCTTTTCCTTCGGGTCCATGTATACAGGTATTCCATACCTTTTGATGATGGCAGGTACTCCATATATATGGTCGAAATGGGCATGTGTCAGGAGAACTGCGACAGGTGTGACCTTTTCGTCCGAAATGAATGAGAAAAGGCGTTCCTCCTCTTTGGGACCAAGGCATCCAGGGTCGATGATGACCCCTTGGGAGGTCTCGTCCCAAAGGATAACGGTGTTTTCACCGAATGGATTGAAGTGGAATACTTTTAACGATAGCATGTTTTTCAGCAGTCACCAAGGAATTTAGCGGTCATGATACCGGTTTTTGTACGGGCAGTCCAAAGGATACTTAAGCGAAGATAGAAAATAAATTTTCATTTTTCTTCGCATAATGGTATTTTTGTCTTGATGCGGCCTTATTCCGCATCCTGACCGCATATGCACATTGGAATAGCCGGAAACATCGGAAGCGGTAAGACCACTCTGACAAGGATGCTTTC
>DBWN01000201.1:0-8019 GCA_002308935.1 Bacteroidales bacterium UBA1237
GCCTCCCTGGCGGCCAAAGCGGCAGGAGCCGATGTCACCCATCTTGATTCAGTGAGACAGGTAGTGACATGGGCGAGAGGGAACATGGAATCCAGCAAGCTGGACGGGATAAGGTGGATAATCGAGGACGCGATGAAGTTCGCCAGAAGGGAACAGAAAAGAGGAAACACCTACCAGGGGATAATCCTCGATCCTCCGGCATACGGACACGGTCCCGACGGCGAGAAGTGGAAACTTGACGAATGCCTCTTCGACATGCTCAAATGCGTGGCCTCGATTCTGGCCCCGAAAGACAGCTTCATGGTGCTGAACCTCTACTCCAACGGTTATTCGGCAATGCTCGGGGAGACACTCGTGAAGGAAGCTTTCCATCTGGGCAAAAGCGACCCTTCACTTTTCTCAATTGAAAGCGGGGAACTCGCACTCAAGGACGGTTTCGGGAAGGCACTGCCTCTGAGCATATACGTCCGCCTGCGCAAATCCTGACATAGGCTTACAGTTACGGAAACGCCACCTTGGTAATTCAAGGAGGCGTTCATTGCTTATTGTAAGAACGGAATCAGCCTACGGCCATGGTATCCTCGTATTCCTGAGGAGAGTCTTCCTGCAGAGTGTCATAATCTCCGACGGCCACCCTCAGCATAGTCTCCAACTTCTTCATCAGTTCATCAGAGCCGTCCTTGTCACCATTCTGCTTCATGATGTCCGCAAGATAATAGATTATGTTGCAGCATCTTTCGAAGTCTGTCTTGGCATAGTCGTAATACTCCATGAAGAATTTGGTGGAAGAAAGGATCTCTTCTGAGAACATGGATGACAGGGCTCTCGCTTTCTCGGGTTCTCCCGCCTCATAATATGAATCTATCATTCCGATGACGGAGATGTCCTGATTATAGAATCCTATGGAGATCGTCTCTATCGGATATGAGCTTACGGGGAGCACTTCCATGGCCTTGTCCATCAGCGCTACAGCCTTTTCGGTCTCTCCGTCCCTCATGAATGCGTTTGCCGCATTGAGGAAAGTCTCCCTTATAGGAAGCACACCAAGGAAGGTATAGAGGTTCTGGTAATCCACGAAGTAGTCCTGTGCCTTCAGGGCGTCAAACTCCAGGACATTCATCATCGTGTTGTACAAAGACTCATGGTCAATGATACCGATATCTGAACTGGTCTGGCGGTTCTTGATAGGGATGAGCCTGCTTGAGAATCCGTCGAACATAAGATAGTCCTTTATGCCGATATTGATATCTCCGCCAAGGCTCAGAAGGTTGATCGGACGGTCCCACTGATAGCCGTCAAGAAGATCGAGCATGAAAAGTTCGGGTTTGCTCAGATAGTTCTTGTCCTTTGGAATCTGAATGACGAAAGAATCGGGAATGGAATCCCTGTAGCTTTCGGGAAGGATGCCGTACTTGATGACATTCTCCTTGTTGACCGGCACACTGATCTTCCTTGAGACGATGTAGTCCACGCGGGAACCGTCTTCAAGTGTAGCCTTCGCATCGGGATGTTTGAAGACAGTCATCACATCCCTGAGCGGAATGACCTGGTCACGTGTATCATAGATGTACACGAAATCGTTCGTTCCGTAGAGGTACTGATCCTCTCCTATAGTGATGGGCAGAGGCTTGGACTCATTGATGGCCCATTTCATCTGTCCGATGTACCAGTCCGTACCCAGCAATGAAGTATTGCAGATTCTGACGTCAGGCCTGATGGACTCGACCTCCTGCGCATACCACAGAGGGAATGTGTCGTTGTCACCGTGAGTCACCAGAATGGTCTGCGGACCAAGAGGCTGGAGATAGTTCTTAGCCATTTCCACAGCGGTCCGGCGGTTGCTCCTGTCATGGTCATCCCAGTTCTGGGCAGCCATGAGCACCGGAACAAGAAGGCAGACTGCGGTAATTACGGAAGATGTGACCGTCTGTCCCTTACCCTTGGATTTGGTTTCCACCCAAGAGAAAATAGCTGCTACAGCCAAACCGATCCAGATCGAGAACGCATAGAAAGATCCGGCATACGCGTAATCCCTCTCCCTCACCTGATAAGGTGGCTGATTGAGGTAAAGCACGATGGCGAGTCCTGTCATGAAGAACAGCAGGAAAGTAAGCCAGCATCCTCTCTTGTCCTTATCAAACTGGAAGAAAAGACCCAGAAGGCCAAGAAGCAGAGGAAGGAAGAAATAGTGGTTCTTCCCTTTGTTTTCCTTAAGCGCTTTAGGGGCGTCGCTCTGGTCACCCAGACGCAGGTTGTCAATGAAGCTCACCCCGCTTTCCCAATTGCCGTAGAACAGTTCTCCGGGGGAAGGGCTGTGGATATCATTCTGCCTTCCCACGAAGTTCCACATGAAGTACCTCCAGTACATCCAGTTGACCTGATAGTCAAAGAAGAACCTGAGGTTCGCCCCCATCGTAGGCTTCTTGTAACGGGAGCCGGGAAGGGCTGTGCCCTTGCCCTTGGTATAGGACTCGTAGAAATTGATGTACCTCTGGTCCTGGTTATTCCACATTCTGGGGAACAGCATCTTGCTGCCCTCGGTGTATTTAGCATCAAGAGGACCGTCAACCTTACGGTACTTGCCGTTCACAAGAGCCCAGTATTTGGGATTGTAGAGCTCAGCATATTCAGAGCCGTAGAACTGTCCGTACAGAAGAGGGGTGCTTCCGTACTGTTCACGGGAGAGGTATCTCACCAGAGAGAAACCGTTGTCCGGCTGGTTCTCGTTAGTAGGAGTCATGACGCTTGAGCGGATGATCACTACGCTGAAAAGAGAGAATCCTATAACTATGGTGGTGAAGCAGAGGATGGTCGTGTTCCAGAACACCTTGCCCATCTTGTATGTCTTGAAGATCCCCCAGAAACAAAGGGCGAGAACGGCGAGCACGAAGAAAGCGGCTCCAGAGTTCACGGGCAGGTGAAGGGCGTTCACGAAGAAGATGTCGGTATAAGCGGCGAACTTCGGAATGTACGGAATGAGAAGGAACACCACAACACCGAGAATTACCACCGAAACCAGCCCTATCTTGACAAGCTCCCACAACGTGTAGTTGCCGTCCTCTTTCATCCTGTAATAATACATGAACACGATGCAAGGGATGGCGAGAAGGTTCAGGAGGTGGACTCCGATGGAAAGGCCCATCAGGAAGGATATCAGGATTATCCACCTCGAAGCATGAGGCTGGTCCGCCTGCTCATACCACTTGGTCATAGCCCAGAACACCATGGCCGTGAAGAGGGAAGACATCGCATAAACTTCGCCCTCAACTGCTGAGAACCAGAAGGTATCGGAGAAACAGTAAGCCAAGGCTCCTACAGCCCCGCTCCCGAAGATAGCGATTGCCTGTCCTAAGGAATATGTTCCGTCTTCAGACCTTTTGATGACTCTTTTGGCGAAGAAAACTATCGTCAGATACAGGAAGAAGATCGTCAAAGCCGAACAGATGGCGCTCATCGCATTGACTGCGAGGGCGGCATGATCAGCGTTGGCGAACATTGTGAAGAATCTCGCGATAAGCTGGAACACCGGGTTTCCCGGGGGGTGTCCCACTTCAAGCTTGTATGACGATGCGATGAATTCTCCGCAATCCCAGAATGAAGCGGTCGGTTCTATTGTGGAAAGGTATGTGATGGCGGCGACAATTCCTACCGCTATTGACACTATCCTGTTCCAGAGTCTGAATTTCTTATCCTGCATAATCGTTTCCGTATAAGGCCTTAAAGATGGCCGGTCAATAAGAGGAGTATTTTCTTCCTCCTATGAAATGACAAAGTTAAGGACGAATCGTTATCTTTGCAAAAATAGTGCTCATTTTGAGCGAAAGATACTCGCCATGGCAGATAATGACTGGAAGAAAAGACTCGGGGTCGTGTTCTCTACCGATCCTGATTTCAAATATGAGGAAGAGCCTCTGACAGAAGAAGCGGAAACTCTCCCGCCATCTTCGCAGAAGCTTATTGTAGCCATCGACCGTAAAGGAAGAGCCGGAAAGCAGGTCACCCTGGTCAAGGGCTTTCAAGGAAAAGAGGATGACCTCAAAGCACTCGGAAAAGCCCTCAAGGTCAAATGCGGAACAGGGGGAAGCGCCTCCGACGGTGAAATCCTGATCCAGGGCGACATGCGCGACAAAGTGGTACAGATTCTCCAGCAGATGGGCTACGCCAAAGCCAAGAGGGGCAATTGATCCTTGGAAGACGATGCAGATTCCTCTTACAGATACTCTTTTCCATACTGCCGCCACAGACTCTCTCTCTGTGGGGACGGATTCCCTGTCAATGGCCGCGGATTCCCTTAATGGAGCAGTCGATGACAGCCTTCTGTCGGCTCTACCTGTCGAGCCGTCCGCACCCGAAACCATAATCCACGACGCCGGTGAGTTCTTCTCGGGGAGGCTTCTTCTCCCCACTCATGGTGCAGATACCGCCATCACATCTTTAAGCTGGGCGGACTCTCCGATAAACTGGGGGCTCATCACGGTTTTCACGATCCTGTTCATTCTTTATTTGAAAAGAATCGTGGAACTCCTTCCTTATTTTGTCGGAGGAATAGGGAGATGGAAGGCGATAGTGAATCTTGAAGACAGCATGGGAAGGATGAGGGACCGTAACGGTGTCGCCGTCATCATGATCATTCCGTTCTGTCTGGCTTGCTCATACGCCGACCTTCTTCCCTTCAAGTTTCTTTCGGGACTCTCTCCCGGCTTACGTACTGCCGGAGCAGCAGGAATTTTTGTAGGATTTTTTCTTTTGAGGGCGATTCTCATAGAAATCGTCGGAAACGGAAATGCCAGCCGGGATTATTTCCAGATCTCCAACAGGTCAGCATACGATTTCTTCATTCTAGGGACTCTCATACTGATTCTGGCCCTCGGAATCATGTCTTTCATTGGTGTTGACAATGGGGTCATGAAGAGGGTATCGTATTACATTTTAGGATTTTTCATTCTTGTCAACATGGTGCGAAGAACACAAATTTTATCAAACGGTTGCAATCAATTCACAGCAATTTTGTATCTTTGCGCCCTTGAAATCCTGCCGCTTGCGATACTTGTCGCAGCAGCTATGATTTTTTAAACGACAAGAACTTGCAAATGACCGTAAAAAGGATACTTATCTCCCAATCGAAGACAAGCAACCAGGCCCCCTATGATGCCCTTCGGGAAAAATTCGGGGTCACTATTGACTTTCAGCCGTTCTTCATCATAGAGCCCCTTTCTTCAAGGGAATTCCGTGCTCAGAGAATAAACGTTCTCGACTATACCGCTATTGTGTTCTCCGCCAGGAATACCATCGACGCGTTTTTCGCTCTTTGCGAAGAACTCAGAGTCAAGGTTCCCGAGACGATGAAGTACTTCTGTACAACTGAGGCAGTAGCAGTATACCTTCAGAAGCATATCGTCTATCGCAAACGCAAGATATTCTTCGGTAACGGAACCGCCCAATCAGTGGTCGACCAGATCGGCACGAAGCACAAGGACGAGAAATTCCTCATCACGACCTCATCTGCAGGAAGCAACGAAGCCATCACGAAACTTTTCGACGGAGCCGGCCTGGATTATCATGCCGCCGTTTTCGTAAAACCCGTGTCGCAGGATATCAAGTCCATCGACCTGCATTCCTATGACATGATAGTGTTCTACAACCCCTCAGACATCAAGTCGCTTGAGGAGAACTTCCCGGACTTCGAGCGTGGGGACATCAAATTCGTCACCTACGGAAAACAGATCGTGGGCGCGATGAAAGAAGCCGGACTGCCGATAGAAGTCCAAGCTCCCACACCTGAAGCTCCCTCTGTCGCAAGGGCTCTGGAACTTTATCTCGAGAAAAACAAATAGGAGGAGCACTCCTTCTTGAATCATACAACAGCCATTTACCGTCTGGACGCTCTTTCCCGTGGACAATGAGAAGGAAATCATAAAGGATGGTGTCTTGAATGCACCCTCTCCGGAGAACCTTTCCGGGGAAAAGGTGCGTCATACTCTTCCGAAGAAAGAAAAGGTCTGCGGAAAGAAGGACATCTCCAGGCTTCTGTCCTCCGGCAAATATATCGTCTCACCAGCTATCCGCTGCTGCTTCCTTGCAGAAAACTCCCTCCCTTATTGCCGGATCATGGTATCCGTCGGTAAAAAATCTTTCAAAAGGGCAGTAAAAAGGAATCTTCTCAAAAGGAGGATAAGGGAAGCGTACCGTTTGAACAAGCATCTGCTTCCGGAAGGGAAGGGAGCGGACATGCTCTTCATATATGTGCCGAAGGAAGTCATCTCTTCGGAGGAAATCACTGCATCCATGTGCGAGATTCTTTCAGCGGCATCCAAAAGGCTTTCAACCCTCTGAAGCGCGGTACCATGGACAAATTCCTGCAGATACTGAAGAAGATTTTGATCTTCCCTTTCATAGTCCTGATAAAGTTCTATCAGGTTTGCATTTCGCCGCTCAAACCTCCGACATGCAGGTTCACGCCTACATGCTCCCAGTACGCCCTCGAAGCGTTCCGCAAACACGGCCCCATAAAAGGACTGTACCTTTCTGTGAGAAGGATCCTAAGATGCCACCCTTGGGGCGGAAGCGGATATGATCCTGTCCCTTGAGGATCATCTATCGGGATTTCTCCCCTGTATACATCCTGCAAATCCCGAAAGTGAAGGCCTTGTGCGCGACATTATGGAAACCGCACGAGGACATTGTCTCCATGAATTCCTTCTTTTTCGGGAAACCGACTACTGATGCAGGTAGATACCTGTAAGCGGATTTGTCCCCGGAAATTTTCCCGCCGATAAGCGGGAGCAGATGAAGGAAATACAGGTTGAACGCCCATCTGACCAGAGCATTGTCAGGAAGAGAGAGTTCAAGAATCACCAATTTTCCTCCGGGTACCAGAACCCGGAGCATCTCCTTCAGGCCTTTTTCCCTGTCCTGGAAATTGCGTATACCGAAAGCTATGGTGACCCTGTCAAAAGTACAATCCGCGTATGGCAGGTCCTCCCCGTCACCCTGGGAAATGGATATCAGGTCCGCAAGACCTTCCTCCTCCACTTTTTTCTCCATCACTTTGAGCATGCCTTCCGAAAGATCGACTCCGTCGACATGTCCGGATAACGGTCCTCCTTCTTTTTTAGCCCTTGAAACCATCTCCTTCGCTATCGCGATCGAGAAATCCCCGGTTCCGCAAGCCAGATCAAGGATCCTGAGGGTCTGAGACGGGACGGTCCCTTCAAGAACCTTTTTCATGGCTTTCCTTCTCCATCCTTTGTCCGCATCGAGGGACATCAGATGGTTCAGCGCATCGTAGTCTCCAGCTATACTGTCGAACATCGAGCGGATTTTTTCTTTCTTCGGCATATCCAAACTATATATAATATGGTGACGGGAGAGCAAAGGTACGGGATAATTCTGAAGTATCCGAACCGAACGGCCGTAATCTTGCTGAAAAAACACAAAGATTTTGAAAAAACTTTCTGATTTTTTATAAAAATATATTGTTTTTCGATAAATCTTACTATTTTTGCAGTAAGGAAAGGGGATAGTACATCCCTTCATTCCTCCAAAAATCAGTACAAACTCAAAACAAATAGAGATGATAGCACAGTGGTGGGCAGACCTCACCCCCTTAATGAAGGTCCTTTGGGGAATAACCCTTACGGCTTCCCTCATCTTCCTCATCCAGACGATCGCCACCTTCCTCGGTGCGGATGCAGGAGACTCGGATTTCGACGCATCCTTCGACACTGACATCGATGCAGGGGCTGACGCATCTTATGATGGCCACAGCGGAATGAACCTTTACACGTTCCGCAACTTCGTCAACTTCTTCCTGGGATTCGGATGGACATCAGTGCTTATGGCGGGCAAGATTTCTTCTACGGGATTGTTGTTCTTCATCGCCGCAATCATAGGAGTCATCCTGGTCGCTATCGTGATGTATCTTTTCAAGTGGCTCAGCACGATGCAGCAGTCCGGTACGATCAATATCTACAAGTCAGCCATCGGATGCCAAGGTACAGTCTACCTCACGATTCCCGG
>DBWN01000201.1:8132-8675 GCA_002308935.1 Bacteroidales bacterium UBA1237
GTAGAAGAGCTCGTGTCCCTGATCATTTAGTCATATAGTCATAGCTAATCACAAATACCAATAAGAACACAAACCATTCATTATGGAACTTTATCTTCTCCTTATCATCGTAGCGGTAGTCTTCGTGACATTCGCCGCAATCCTCAGGCGTTACAAACGCTGCCCTTCCGACAAGATCCTCGTCATCTACGGAAAGACCGGGAAGAACAAGGAAGGTTCAATTTCATCGGCACGATGCATCCATGGTGGAGCCAGTTTCGTATGGCCCGTCTTCCAGAATTATGCATTCCTGGACCTGAAGCCCATCTCAATCGAATGCAACCTTACCAACGCACTCTCCAAGCAGAACATCCGTGTCGACGTACCCTGCCGGTTCACAGTAGGTATCTCCACTGAACCGGACAGCATGACAAATGCAGCCGAAAGGCTCCTCGGCCTGTCCATTGAGAACATCCAGAATATCGCGACCGATATCCTCTTCGGACAGCTCCGTCTTGTCATCGCTACAATGGACATCGAGGAAATCAACTCAGACCGCGACAA
>DBWN01000201.1:8729-18936 GCA_002308935.1 Bacteroidales bacterium UBA1237
AACGTGACCGATATCCGCGACGAGTCCGGATACATCGAGGCTCTCGGTAAAGAGGCTGCCGCCAAGGCTATCAATGACGCGAAGAAGAGCGTCGCTGAGCAGAACCGCTTCGGTGAAATCGGTAAGGCTGAGGCAGACAGGGACAAGGACATCCGTATCGCAGAAACCTCAAGGGACACCCGTATCAAGACAGCTGCCGCCAACGCTCTGGCGGTCGAAGGAGAAAACAGCTCCAAGATCTCAATCGCAAACTCTGACGCACTCCGTAGAGAGAAAGAGGCTGAGGCTGCCAGGGTCGCAGTCGCTGCAGAAAAGGTGCAGGCCGCAAAGGCTCTCGAAGAGGCCTACAAGAGCGAACGAGACGCTGAGCTCGCACGTGCCGAAAGGGAGAACGCTACCATGCAGGCAAACGTCGTCGTACCCGCTCAGATCGAGAAAGAGAAAGCCATCATCGACGCAGAAGCTGAAGCTGAGAAGATCCGCCGCATGGCCAAGGGAGAGGCTGACGCCATTTACGCAAAGATGGACGCACAGGCTCGAGGTATGCTGGAAATCCTCACCAAGCAGGCAGAAGGTTTCAACCAGATGGTTTCCGCTGCCGCAGGGGATCCTCAGAAGGCTGTCCTCATGCTTATTGCTGACAAGCTCCCTGAACTGGTCAAGACCCAGGTCGAGGCCGTCAAGGGCATCAAGATTGACAAGGTCACCGTTTGGGACGGTAACGGCTCCAAGGACGGGAAGACCTCTACCGCAAACTTCATATCAGGGCTGATGGGTTCTGTTCCCCCGCTTGAGGACCTCTTCAAGATGGCCGGCATGAACCTTCCTTCTTACCTCAAGGGAGAAACCGCTGACGAGCAACCCGCCACCGCCCCCAAAGAGGAGGAATAAGCCATGCCGATAGTGATCAACGTTGATGTGATGTTGGCCAAACGCAAGATGCATTCGGGTGAACTGGCAGAGAAGATCGGCATTTCCGCCGCCAATCTCTCCATCCTCAAGACAGGAAAGGCGAAAGCCATAAGGTTCACAACCCTGGAAGCGATCTGCAAGGCTCTGGACTGCCAGCCTGGCGACATCCTTGAATATGTCCCTCCCAAAGAAGAAGGGTCATAAAATACAAAAACCTTTTACGGGGACGGCTTCGGCTGTCCCCTTTTTTTGTTTCCACTAATACCGTACTACCGGAAAAGCAGGAATTTCAGAAAGCCGAAACCGGCAAGAAGGGCGAAAGCGAAAGTGGACATCACAAGAAGAGGAAGCATCTTGTCCAGTTCCCTTCCGGAATATTTCCAGACGCCCTTGACATGCATGATGAACAGAGGCAGAGTGAGAACGAAAAGGTAGTGCCAGGGATCAAAAAAGCGCAGAAGGCAGAAGACTATCATGCAGATCCATCCAAGTACAATAAGGACAGTCTGATAAATCTTGGCTTTCTTCTCTCCTAGTTTTATCGCAACTGTAATGCGGTTTCCGGCATCTGTTTCCATGTCACGGATGTTATTCACGTTGAGGACCCCGATACTGAAAAATCCTATTGTACAAGCTGGTAGAAGGAATATCCATGAAGGAATGATATGAGCAGCCACGAAATAAGATCCAAGGACTGCGACCAGTCCGAAGAAGATAAAAACGAAGATATCTCCAAGTCCTTGATATCCATATGGATTGCGCCCAAGTGTGTACTTCATCGCTCCGGATATGGCCGCCCCGCCGAGCATCATCAGGCATACTGACTCAAGGCTCAAGAGGGTCCCGAAAGAAGAACGGATCATCAGCAGTCCGAACACGATGCAAAGGGCTATAGCACCCCCGATGAGCATCTTCATTTCTGACACTGTCAGCCCACCTTCCATCATACCGTAACTCGGTCCCAGCCTGTCCTTTGTGTCTGTCCCGTGATAATAGTCCCCCAACTCATTGCTCAAGTTGGAAAGCACCTGCAAGGACACTGTCGTCAGAGCAGTGAAAAGGATCACTGTCCACGGCACTCTGTAATCCGATGCGGCGAGCATCATACCCAGACATACACCTGAGAGAGACAAAGGAAGGGTCCTTAGTCTCATCGACCGGACCGCTGAAGAGAATTTGCTCATTGGTTTTCCTGATTGTTCCTGGAAGGGAAAAGTACTTTGAAGTTCAATGAAACAGCGTGACCTATTGCCCACAGCAAGCCCTTGTCCCTGGTATCATACAGGAACTGTTCTCTAGGGGGCCTTCCTTTCGGGCTCAACAGAAAAGCATAGCGCTCTTTAAGGGAATAATTCGAGTCTCTCCACTTGGGGACACCGGGATTCCTGCTGCAGATGCACACTATGCCCGGGGCGACAACTCTGGACACGTTAGCCTTTACAGCCCTGACTCCGTAATCGAAGTCCCCAAACGTATGGTGATACCTCTCCTCAAGATTGCCAAGGATATTGTAGGCATAGCGGGGTACGAGCACGACATTGCCGTTGAACGTATAGCAAGGAACAGGAATAGTCGGTTCAGGCTCCACCAGCTTCCCGGAATGGTTGCGTCCGCCATAAGTTATCTCGCCTTCAGGGTTTGTTGCTGTCCCTGCGATGATCGCCTTATGCCTAAGGAACTGTGAGGTCTCCATGATCGATTCCAGAGACCCTTCGAGAAGGACAGTATCGTCGTTGAGCCACAGATAGAAGTCGTAATCATCCTTCGCCGCCTCATTCCAAGCCAGCCTCATACCCTGGTTCCAGAAAAGAGTACCGTCTCCCTTCAGAATCCTGACTTGAGGATATTTGCCCTCTATAGCTTCAGCCGTGCCGTCAGTACTTCCGTCATCCACCAAGTATACTGTAAATGAATACAGGTCCTGAGCTTTTATGGCCTCTATCTCCCGGAAACAGGAGTCCAGACAGGCAAGAGTCTTTTCCCGCCTGTTGAAAGAGGTCATAAGAACAGCAACGGTCATCATCGTCAATCGAGTTTAAGGACTGCCATGAACGCGCTCTGAGGAACCTGTACGGTACCTATCTGACGCATTCTCTTCTTTCCTTCCTTCTGCTTCTCGAGGAGTTTCCTTTTACGGGTGATGTCTCCTCCATAGCACTTGGCGGTAACGTCCTTCCTCACCTGACGGACAGTTTCCCTGGCGATGATCTTCGCTCCGATAGCGGCCTGGATGGCGATATCGAACTGCTGACGGGGAATAAGGTCCTTCAATTTGAGACAGATCTTCCTTCCGAAATCATATGCATGATCTTCATGTATGAGAGTGGAAAGAGCGTCCGCAGGGTCACCGTTGAGAAGGATATCAAGCTTCACCAGTTTGGCCGGACGGTATCCCATAAGGTGATAATCAAATGATGCGTATCCCTTGGAGATGGACTTCAGCTTGTCATAGAAGTCAAACACTATCTCAGAGAGCGGAAGGTCATATGTGAGCTCAACGCGGTCTGCAGTGATATAATGCTGCCCCTTAAGCGTTCCTCTCTTGTCGAGGCAAAGCTTCATGATCGGACCGTAGAAATCCGTGTTCGTTATGATCTGGGCCTTGATATAAGGCTCCTCGATCCTCTCAATGAGGGTCGGGGCAGGAAGACCAGAAGGATTGTGGACATCCAGGCATTCACCTTTCGTCGTATATACTTTGTACGACACGTTCGGGACGGTCGTTATCACGTCCATCGCGAATTCGCGGAAAAGCCTTTCCTGAACAATCTCCAAGTGGAGAAGTCCAAGGAAACCGCACCTGAAACCGAATCCGAGTGCCAGCGAAGATTCGGGTTCATAGACGAACGAGGCGTCATTGAGCTGGAATTTCTCCAACGTGGCCCTGAGATCCTCATATCTGTCAGCCTGAACCGGATACATTCCGGCGAAAAGCATGGGCTTCACTTCCTCGAAACCGGAAATCGCCTCAGCACAAGGGTCAACCACATGGGTGATGGTATCTCCGACCTTCACCTCTGCAGCGGTTTTGATGCCGGAAATGATATATCCAACATTGCCGCATCCGACTTCGTCAGTCGGGCAAAGCTTCATTTTGAGGACACCGACCTCATCAGCGACATACTCCTGTCCGGTATTGAAGAACTTGACCTTGTCCCCTTTCCTGATGACGCCGTTCTTGACCTTGAAGTATGCGATAATGCCTCGGAAAGAATTGAACACGGAGTCAAAGATAAGGGCCTGAAGAGGAGCTTCCGGGTCTCCTTCCGGAGCGGGGATCTTTTCGATTATAGCGTCAAGCAAAGGAGCGACTCCTTCACCCGTCCTCGCCGAGACCTTGTATACATCCTCGGGGTCACACCCAAGAAGATCACATACTTCATCAGTAACGACTTCCGGACGTGCGGAGTCCATATCTATCTTGTTCAGCACGGGAATGATTTCAAGCCCATGGTCAATGGCCTGATACAGGTTGGAGATGGTCTGTGCCTGGACACCTTGGGAAGCGTCCACCACAAGAAGAGCTCCTTCGCATGATGCGATGGACCTTGACACCTCGTAAGAGAAGTCGACATGGCCGGGAGTGTCGATAAGATTAAGGTAATACTTCTCACCCTTGTAG
This sequence comes from Bacteroidales bacterium UBA1237, assembly GCA_002308935.1. Classification (GTDB taxonomy): domain Bacteria; phylum Bacteroidota; class Bacteroidia; order Bacteroidales; family UBA932; genus Cryptobacteroides. The sequence goes on from DBWN01000201.1 coordinate 13,264, forward strand.
AAGTACTCCATCTGTATCGCATGGCTCTTGATGGTTATGCCCTTCTCCTTCTCCAGATCCATATCATCAAGGACCTGGTTCTCCATCTCCCTGTCGGCAAGTGTCTTGGTCAATTCCAAAAGACGGTCAGCCAAGGTACTCTTGCCATGGTCAATGTGCGCTATTATGCAGAAATTCCTTATGTGCTTCATCCGCAGATTGTCTATAAGAATGCAAATATAAGGATTTTCCGCAAAAGGTCAGTTAAGGACTTGAGCCTCCGGCTTCCGGAAAGGGAAAGCGATGTCAGTGACAAAGAAAAGGCATACGCCGGAATGCCCAAAACGACAAGTAGCACGAAAATTGCAAATGGGAATAACGGTATTTCTTTCAAATGTCCGGATAACAAGATGAAAAAACATTTCCTTACAATAGTCTTACTTTTGGCGGCCGCTTTCGTTTCTTCCGCTCAAGGGAACTACGGCTTCCGTGGAAGCCTGTCTGACTTCTACTCCAGAGGAGAAAGCGAAGAGCCTGCAGGACATATGTATTTTGAAGGAGTCGAAATCAACGGTTCCCTTCAAAGCTGCATGGGAAGGCTGAAAGACGTGCTGAAATTCAAGCCCTCACACAAGGACAAGACCGAGCCCTTCATGGAAGGCAATTATGGAAAAGAGAAGGTTGAAATACGCCTTGGAACCGTTCCGGGACACGATCTTGTGTACATGTTTGTCGTAACCTATCCCCGCAGAACATCATGGGCGGCGCTCAGCACATTGTATGAAAGCGTCAAGATGAAACTTACACTGAAGTACGGTTCTCCTGTAGGTACCGATGAGAACAATCCTCCCGAATATCTCGCGGTGTTCGATACCCCTGAAGGGGATATAACGCTATCAACAACGGAAGAAGGCTATCTAAGGATTTACTTCCAGGACAAGATCAATCTGGAACTCGCAAGGCACGAGACCTACAATTGACAGGGTTCCAGATGGAACAGAACAATTACAAAAGGCGACCCAAAAAGGTCGCCTTAATCATTAATTTTCAGTCTTGTCCTTCTACAAAAGAGCTTCAACTTCGGGTGCTATGGCATCATATCCTGCGGTCGGTTCAAAACGCTTCACTACATTTCCGTTTTTGTCTATGAGGAATTTTGTGAAGTTCCACTTGATGTCGCTCTTTTCCTTGTATTCAGGATCCGCCTTTGAAAGCATATCATCCAGAAGAGCCGTCAGAGGATGGTTAGGGTCCCATCCGGCAAAACCCTTCTGCTCTTTGAGGAAGGTGAAAAGGGGAGACTCGTCCGGGCCGTTTACCTTGATTTTCTTGAACCTGGGGAAATCAGTTCCGTAGTTCAGTTTGCAGAACTCATGGATAGACTCGTCGGTTCCAGGAGCCTGGTGACCGAACTGGTTGCAAGGAAAATCAAGAACGGTGAAGCCCTGAAGATGATACTTTTCATAGAGTTTCTCAAGATCATCATACTGGGGAGTGAATCCGCATTGTGTGGCGGTATTGACAATCAGCATCACCTCTCCCGCATATCCCTTCAAGCTGACATCCTGACCTTTTCTGTCCTTGACAGTAAAATCATAAACTGTTTTCATTTTTATCTTTTGTGTGTGTTGTAAGTTCACCTGCTAAGGTAATCAATCTGAAGACAGAAAAAAACAATACCAATAAAAGATTGCAACACTTTTTCCTTGGTAACGCCAAACCATTGATCAACAGAAGGGGATATACTATAAAAGCCCCTCCGAGAAGGAGAGGCCTTGTGCCCGAGGCCGGGCTCGAACCGGCACGTCTGTTGAGGACACAGGATTTTGAGTCCAGCGCGTCTACCAATTCCGCCACTCGGGCATAACAGAATGGTAAATGTCAATTTACGGGGCAAAGTTACCCAAACTGTCTTAAAAATGCAATATTATTTGTGAAGCCGGAGGTGTAACCGTCTTTCTTCCCCGAAAATAAGTATCTTTGTAAGATATGTTCCATCTCTAAAAGAGTTTGCCGCTTCGATATGAATGACATCGAAATAATCAACTCCGGGAAAGTCATCAGCCGGATAGTGACCGGTGAGTGGATTTCTGATATCCTGCCGCAACTGAAGGGATACCGGAAGGTGTACGTCATTTACGACAAAAACGTATCCGCATTAGCCGGGAGCATCTCTGAAATGATTGAAGACCATTACCCTTCAGTTCTGGGCGGAATGATGGGTATCGACGCTTCCGAACAGAAGAAGAACCTGGACACTGTGATGGGCATCTGTTCATTTCTTCTTGACAATAATGCAGACAGGAAATCTCTTGTCCTCGGTATAGGAGGCGGCATCACAACTGACATGACCGGATTTGCGGCATCCATTTACAAAAGAGGTGTCAAGTTCGCTTTCGTGCCGACTACACTGCTCGCCCAAGTTGATGCGGCAATAGGAGGAAAGACCGGCGTTAATTTCCATCAGTTCAAGAATATGCTGGGGGTCATCCGTCAGCCCGAATTCACATTCATCTGCCCTGAGCCGCTTGAGACCCTTCCCCAGAGGGATTTCGTGTCCGGATCAGCTGAGATGCTCAAGACCTTCATTCTGGACAACGGGCCGCAAAACGATCGCTACGAAAGCGCCTGCCATCTGCTTGAAAAGATACACTCCACCCCTGATGGAGTGATCAAATACAGCACCAGGCTTCTGCCGTTCATCATATCCGCAGCCGCTGTGAAAGCCGGTGTAGTTTCAAGGGACCAGTTCGAAAACGGAGAAAGGAGAATCTTGAATCTGGGCCACACTTTCGCACACGCCATAGAACATCTTTCCGCAGAAGAAGAAACAGGGCAAGGGATTGCACACGGAGAAGCCGTGGCCATGGGAATAGTCTTGGCCGCAAAACTTTCTGCAGCACTGGGCATCGCGAATTCCCATCTGCCGGAAAGACTTGCAAGGGACTTCAAGAGAGTCGGACTTCCATGCGAATGTCCTTTCCCGTTGGAAGAGATGGAAAAAGCCATGTCCGTTGACAAAAAGGCTGAAGGAGACAAAATACACTTCATTCTTCCCCAGAGCATCGGACATGTTGTCGTCAAAGACCTTACGGCAAAGGAGGCCATTGACCTCACTTCCGGAGGCACCGTAATTTGCATAATCTGATTGTTTGAAAATGATTTGCACAACTATACAGAACCTTTCTTTCGAAGAAATCCTCGAAGTCCTCGACCGCCCGGATATCGGTATGGCCGAAATAAGGCTTGACAGATGCCCCCTTGACAATGAACAGATTGAAGAACTGTTCTCCGGGTCGGATGTACCGCTTGTGGCAACTTGCCGTGTTGGTGAAGGCATGACCCCAAGTGATGCAGAGTCAAAACTGATAACAGCAATACGTTCCGGAGCATCTTATGTCGATGTCGAGATAGAGGCTCCAGCCATGATGTCGAAAAGGGTAAGACGGGAGGCGCATGAATGCGGCACCACTCTGATCCGTTCTTACCATGACTTCGAAGGAACGGATTCACTGACGGCTCTTCAAGCCATTGAAGAAAAATGCCGTCATCTTGGGGGCGAAATCGTGAAAATCGTACCCACTGCCAGAAATGCACAGGACGCGGAAAAGGTTCTCAAGCTGTATAGCACATCCCAGAGCGGAACCCTCATTGCTTTCGCCATGGGAGAATACGGAAAAGACACCCGATTGGAATGTCTGAAGAAAGGAGCACCTTTCACATATGCCGCACTTTCTGAAGAGGAAGCCGCAGCTCCGGGGCAATGGCCTTATAAGGAAATGAACGCCGCCGTCTGGGGAGACTTTTCTCCGATAGGCTATTCGGCCGATTCCGAGAAAAATCCTCCACTTCTCGAGATGCCCTGTTCTAAAAGTTTCGCCCAAAGGGCGATTGTCGCAGCAGCTCTTGCTGAAGGGACTTCCGTTCTCAAAGGATACTCCCCTTGTGGAGACAATGAGTCCGCCCTTTCACTCGCAAAGGAGCTCGGAGCGAAGGTAAGCCTTGAGGGGCGCACCCTCACCATAACGGGAACAGGCGGAAAACCCTTTGCAGGAGGAACGGTCCACACTGGGGAATCAGGATTCCTGACCAGGATGATGATACCTCTCCTTTCGAAGATTTCAACCGGAGATGTACTTGTCACGGGTGAAAAGACCCTTCTCAGAAGACCTCTCAAAGGGGCTGTAGAAATGATGGACTCATTTGGAGTGACTTTGGAAAGCCAAGGCGATACTCCCGAGATGATTCCTCTGATGGTCAAAGGCGCACTCTCCCCGAAGAAAGAGACAGAAATCTCCGGGAAGAACGGTTCACAACTGGTTTCCGGACTGCTGGCCGCCCTGCCTTTGTGCGAAGAAGACACGACAGTGAGACTCGTTGAACCCAAAAGCATTCCATACATTTACATCACTATCGATGTACTGAAGAAGTTCGGAATACGTATCGAGAGCGAAATGGAAGGAGGGGAAGAGTTCATGGAGACACAGGACTGGAGCCTTTGCGAAGCCATCACCTTCCATATCAAAGGCAAGCAGAAATACCATTGTGCAGAGATTGACCTTGAAGCCGACTGGAGTTCCGCCGCTCCTTTCCTTGTCGCAGGTGCGGTTTTCGGAAGGGTGGAAATCGCCGGTCTCGACTCCAAATCCCTCCAAGCGGACCTGAGTATCCTCGATATCCTGGCGCAGACGGGAGCAAGCCTTTGCCAACTTGACGAAAGCGGAAACATCCGCGCACAGAGGGCTCCGTTGACAGGGTTCGAAGTTGACGCAAGCAATTGTCCGGATCTCTTTCCCGTAATATCGGTCCTCGCCGCATTCTGTCAGGGCAGAAGCGAAATCGGCGGCGTAGGCAGGCTCGCGGGGAAAGAAAGTGACAGAGCCAAGGCCATCTTGGACATGTTGACTTCAATGGGAGTGAGGGCTTTCATAAAAGGTGACAACCTTCTGGTGGACGGGATGTCGCTCGCCCAAAGGCGCCTTTTAGGCAAGCTCCTCAAAGGCGGAGAATATTCCTCAAGCCATGACCACCGTATGGTAATGGCACTGAAAGTGGCTTCTTTGGGAGCAGATTCCCCCATTGTCATTGATGACGAGGGATGTGTTGAAAAGTCCTTCCCAAGTTTCCATGAGACATTTGAGACGGCCATCGGAAGATAAGACAACGAGAACAAGAAAATTAAAACGCTATGAACAGTTTCGGAAGGAAATTCAGGGTTTCGATATTCGGAGAGTCACATGGTGACGCCATAGGTGTCGTTATTGATGGAGTGCAACCCGGCATACCCTTGAGCGTTGAAGATTTCACTTCAGACATCCTCCGTCGCAAAAGCGGAGCCAAAGGTACCACCCCAAGGACGGAAACGGATGAGCCGGAAATCCTCAGCGGTGTATACAACGGTCACACTACCGGTGCCCCGCTCGCAATCATTTTCAGGAACAGGAACACCCGTTCTTCCGACTACCGTCTTTTCAACGATGTTCCCAGACCAGGACATGCCGACTACACAGCAAGCATCAAATGGCTTGACTTCAACGACCCCAGAGGCGGCGGTCATTTCTCCGGGAGAATCACCCTTCCGGTCGTTGCCGCCGGAGTTGTCGCCAAGAAAATGCTTGTCTGCCAAGTCGCCGCTTCATTGACAGAGGTCGGGGGAGTCACACGCGAAGATGCTCTGTCCTCATTGGGGGATGT
>DBWN01000201.1:18962-24555 GCA_002308935.1 Bacteroidales bacterium UBA1237
GAAGTCCTGGACAGGACGATAAAGGAAAGGGACTCTGTTGGAGGTATTGTGGAATGCCGCGTGGACAACATTCCGGCGGGGCTCGGAGAACCGTTCTTCGATTCTGTTGAATCACTCATATCGCACGCGATATTTTCCATACCCGGAGTCCGCGGGATTGAATTCGGAGACGGCTTCGCAGCCGCCAGAATGAAGGGCTCCGAACACAACGACCCTTTCGACAAGGTCGACAAGTCCTCCAGTCTCACCCTTCACACCAGTGTCAAGCCCAGCAAAAACGGAGCAGGCGGAATCAACGGAGGAATCACAAACGGCAATCCGATTATCTTCAGAGTGGCTTTCAAACCAACTTCCAGCATCGGGAAAAGCCAGAAGACCTTCAATTTCGCTTCCGGACAGATGACTTCCCTGGAAATCCCCGGAAGACATGACGCGTGCATAGCCTTGCGCACCCCGGTCATTGTCGAAGCCATGACCGCGATCGTGCTGGCCGATCTGACAAGCCTCATGTAGCGCTTTTTCACTATCTTTGCAGTCCCTTTACGGGAAAACAACCCAAGAATGGATATAGAACAGGAAAACAACATAATAAAGGAATTCACCTCAAAGGAGTACAAGGAAGGGTTTGTTACCGACCTTGAACAGGAATACGTTCCTAAGGGGCTTTCTGAAGAGATCATCCGGATGATATCTGAAAGGAAAGAGGAGCCGCATTGGCTTCTCGATTTCCGTCTTGACGCTTTCAGAAGATGGCAGAAAATGCCTATGCCTCACTGGGGACACCTTGACCTCCCAGAGATAGACTTCCAGGACATAATATACTACGCAGCGCCCAAGAAGGACTCCGAAAGGCCGAAAGAGATAGACCCTAAACTTGAAGAAACCTTCGAGAAGCTCGGCATTCCGCTCAGGGAAAGGAAAGCCCTTGCAGGAGTAGTAGCCGTTGACGCAGTCTTCGACTCGGTTTCAGTGGCAACCACTTTCCGGAAGACCCTGGCCGAGAAAGGAATCATATTCTGTTCTTTCTCGGAAGCGGTAAAAGAGCACGGAGACCTTGTCCGCAAATATCTGGCGAGCGTCGTACCGGTCGGGGACAACTACTATGCTGCGCTCAACTCAGCAGTTTTCAGCGACGGGTCCTTCTGCTATATCCCCAAAGGAGTGAAGTGCCCGATGGAACTTTCCAGCTACTTCAGGATCAACGCCAGCGGCACAGGACAGTTCGAGCGCACCTTGATTGTAGCCGACGAAGGCTCCACTCTCAGTTACATGGAAGGCTGCACGGCCCCTATGAGGGACGAGAACCAACTTCATGCGGCAGTCGTTGAAATCATCGTCGAGAAGGATGCCGATGTCAAATACAGCACTGTGCAGAACTGGTATCCCGGTGATGAAAACGGCAAAGGCGGCATTCTCAACCTTGTGACCAAAAGAGGAATCTGCCGGGGAAGCGGTTCACACCTCAGCTGGACCCAGGTGGAAACCGGATCTGCCATCACATGGAAGTACCCGTCCACTATCCTCAAAGGTGACAACTCTTCGTCGGAGTTCTACTCTGTCGCGGTAACCAACAACTACCAACAGGCGGACACCGGCACGAAGATGATACACATCGGGAGGAACACAAAAAGCCGTATCGTCAGCAAGGGAATATCCGCTGGGCACAGCCAGAACAGTTACAGGGGACTGGTGCAGATTCTCCCAGGAGCTGAAAGCGCCAGGAACTTCTCCCAATGCGACAGTCTCCTGATAGGCTCACTCTGCGGAGCGCATACTTTCCCTGATATCAAGAGCGCGAACCCCACTGCAATTGTGGAACACGAAGCCACCACATCTAAAATCAGCGAAGACCAGCTCTTCTACTGCAATCAGAGGGGACTGGGACCGGAAGATGCAGTAGGGCTGATCGTGAACGGATACGCCAGGGAAGTCCTCTCCAAGCTCCCCATGGAGTTCGCGGTGGAAGCGCAGAAACTCCTTCAGGTTTCCCTTGAAGGTTCAGTAGGATAAAACGAACAACAAATCATAATAATGGATTGGATCAACATACCCCTTTTCACACTGGGCAATGACTACCCGGTGATCCTTATCGACCTCATCACTTCCATCCTCGGCATCACTTGCGTGGTGCTTGCAGGAAGGAACTCAAAATACAATTTCTGGGTAGGATACCTGTATACTGCCGGACTGTTCCTCATGTTCTGGAACAAGAATCTGTATGCAAGCCTGCTTCTCCAACCTGTTTCATTGGCCATCAATGTACTCGGCCATTACAGGTGGACCCACCCAAGGGAGAATGAAAAGAGCGCCAAGGACAACACGGCCCTCAAGGTTTCCATGCTCTCTTGGCCGGAAAGGGCCCTTACGATAGCCTCGGTCTTCATCGTGGCCGGCCTCTGGGGATGGACCCTTGACACCCTTTTCCCCGCCGACCCTCATCCGTACCTTGACTCTTGCGTCACTGTACTCATCCTGATGGCCCAACTGCTCTCAGCGATGAAGAAGTGGGATTGCTGGATAGCTTGGCTTATTGTAAACATCGCCCAGATCATCCTCCACCTGTCCGTTGGACATGTGTTCATGCCTATAGTATGCGCCCTGTATCTAGTAAACGGAATCTGGTCGCTGCTTACATGGATGAGGCTATACAAGAACAAGGAATAAGACATTGGTTTTCCGATAAACAGTCATTCATATGGCAAACAGCGTATTGCTAAGCATAAAAGATCTCCACGCTTGTATAGGAGACAAGGAAATACTGAAAGGCATCGACCTTGAAATCCGCCCGGGAGAAATCCATGCGGTCATGGGTCCCAACGGTGCAGGAAAAAGCACCCTTTCCAGCGTGCTCGCCGGCAAACCCCAGTACGAGGTGACTTCAGGAAGCATAACTTTCAACGGGAAGGACCTCCTTGAAATGAGTCCGGAGGAAAGGTCATGGGCAGGAATATTCATGTCTTTCCAATACCCTATCGAAATCCCCGGAGTGAGCATCACGGCATTCATGAAAGCCGCGATAGCCGCCAAGCGCAAAGCCCTTGGTCTTGAACCGATGAAGGCTGGAGAGTTCCTTTCCCTCCTCAAGAAGAAGATGGCCTTTGTCCAGATGAAACCGGAATTCGCCAAGCGGGAAGTCAATGTGGGATTCTCAGGCGGAGAGAAAAAACGTGGGGAAATATTCCAGATGGCGATGCTGGAACCGCTCCTTTCCATTCTTGACGAAACCGACAGCGGCCTTGACGTGGATGCGCTCAAGATAGTAGCCGAGGGAGTCAACACTCTCCACACTCCCGAGAATGCCGCTATCATCATCACCCACTACGAGAAACTGCTCGAATACGTCACACCTGACGTCGTACATGTCCTGAAAGACGGAAAAATCGTCGCTACAGGAGGCCACGAGGTCATTGACACCATCCAAAGCAAAGGATTCGAAAGCTTCTAAAAGGCACACCATGGCTCAAGACAAAAAACCGTTCATCGACAAAGGGCATTACACCCGGGAGGTCAGACCTTCCGGAGACGGCGTAGTGTCCGTCCCTTCAGGAGAAAGTTTCTCAAAAGTGTTCATACTGGACACTCCTGAGACCGCTTCACTCCCCATAAGGAGCATTGAGGCGGGAGAAGGGTCGAAAGTGGACATCTGCATCATAGTCCTTCCGGGAGTGGATGCCGATATCCCCTTGGATGTTTTCCTTGACGGGGAGTGGGCGCAGATTTCCTTGTCAGGGATTTACCTGTGCGACAAGAAGGAGAATGTATCCTTCCGCACCCAAGTCCACCATGTCAAAGGAAATTGCATTTCCGATCAGAAATTCAACGGAATAGCTTCAGGCAAGGCCTCGGCCTCTTTCTTCGGAAGGATTGTTGTCGCGCCCGATGCCCAGAAGACCGAAGCGTATCAGTCAAACAGGAACATACTGCTTTCATATGACGCCAAGGTGAACACCAAGCCGCAGCTGGAAATATATGCTGACGACGTCAAATGCTCACATGGAGCCACAACTGGACGGCTTGACGAAAACGAGCAGTTCTATATGAGATCAAGGGGAATTCCCGAGAAAGAGGCCATGGTCCTGCAGATGATATCTTTCATATCACCGGTCATAGACCATATAAGCGACCCGGTCCTCAAGGAAGATGTCTCGGAGCGGATTGAAAAAGCCATAAGAGGAATGGTCAAATATCATTGCCCAAGATGATAACGCATCCTAACGTCAAAGTGAATTTGGGACTGTCCGTCTTAAGGAAAAGGGAAGACGGGTTCCATGACATAGACACCTTGTTCGTCCCGTACTTCGGGATTCATGACACGTTGGAGATCGTGAAAGGTGACTCCTACAGTGAGACATCAGCGGCATTGTTTTCCAAATACGGCCCCATACCCGAAACGGTCCCTGAAGATTATGTGCCCAACCTGTGCCAGGCGATCTCCGAAGACGGGAAGGTGATGATCACCATAGCAAAAGCTGATGGTGTTGACTGGCCACCTTTGAAGGACCTTACCGTCAAAGCATATTCACTCCTGGACAAAGAGTTCGGCCTTCCGCCGGTAAAGATATTCCTTGAGAAGACTTCTCCCGTCGGAGCAGGACTTGGAGGAGGTTCCTCTGATGCCGCTTTCGCTCTCAAAATGCTCTCGGAGATGTTCTCTTTGGGACTTGACGAACAGGAACTCGCTCTAAGGGCGGCATCCTTGGGAAGTGACTGCGCCTTCTTCATCTACAACAGTCCCATGAGAGGTGAAGGACGAGGGGAAAAGCTGTCCCCCTATGACCTCAATTCCATAGATTACGGCCAAGGGGACCCGGACGCCCCTTATGAAATGAAAGTCCTTACCCCTGAAGGGATTGCCGTATCAACGGCTGACGCATACAGAGGCATAACACCAAGGGAGAAGATGGAGAGTGCGCCGACGGATCTCATGGAAGCGTTGGGCAGGGCCCCTGAAGAGTGGAAGAATGTTCTGGTCAATGATTTCGAGACCACGGTCTTCATCAAATACCCAGCCATCCAAAGGATAAAGGAATCACTCTATGACAGCGGAGCGGTCTACGCATCCATGTCTGGTAGCGGTTCATCACTTTTCGCAATTTACAGAAGATGACCCATACTATCATCATAAAGGATCTCAACGACATCGACCGTGCCGCTGAAGAGTTCATCAAAGAGATCGGCGACCATAGGCTCATTGCTTTCTACGCCCCGATGGGAGCAGGCAAGACGACCTTCACCACCGCGATATGCCGCAGACTCGGCGTTGATGAAGACGCCGTCAGCTCTCCCACCTTCGCTATAATCAACGAATACAAGACAGGGGACGGGGAGTCCATGTTCCATTTTGATTTCTACAGGATAAACAGAGTGGAAGAAGCATTTGACATCGGGCTTTTCGACTATCTTGACAGCGGATGCCTCTGTATCATGGAATGGCCGGAGAACATTGAAGACATTCTGCCCGAAGAGACTCTTAAAGTCAGCATCAAGGTGAATCCTGACCTCTCGAGAACGATTTCCTGGGAAGATCCGGAATGACACTTTCCGATTCAGGAACTGCCGGAAAATGGATGAGGGTGACCCAAAAGTCCGGGTT
>DBWN01000289.1:0-971 GCA_002308935.1 Bacteroidales bacterium UBA1237
TCAACCTCTTCCTTGGATCTCTTCTCTGTAACGCAGAAGCTTACGTAGCCTTCCTCGGTAAGGAGAGCTCCGAAGAATCCTTCAGCGAGGAGTTTCTCCTGCAGGAGTTTGGGATCTACAAGGGGCTTTAGCACGAATTCCTTGAGGAAAGGAGAATCGAACACGGGCTCGAAAGCTCCGGTGGAAAGAAGTTCCTTGTACAGGTAATGGGCGCCCTTGTAGCTGAGGTCATTGACCTTCTTCATGCCCTCAGGACCCATGACTGAAAGGTAGATAGTGACATAAAGGGCCATCAGGCTCTCATTTGAGCAGATGTTTGAAGTCGCCTTCTCCCTTCTGATATGCTGTTCCCTGGCCTGGAGGGTAAGGACGTAGCATCTCTTTCCGTCATGGTCGACGGTCTGTCCGACGATCCTTCCGGGAAGTTTACGCACGTATTCCTTCCTGCATGCCATGAATCCAACGTAAGGTCCTCCATAGCAAAGAGGAATGCCGAGTGACTGGCCGTCTCCTACCGCTACGTCGAAGCCCCATTCTCCTGGGGTCTTCACAACAGCGAGAGCTGAAGGGTCGCAGTACTCGATGGCGATGCCCTTCACTGCGTGAACGGCGTCAGCGAAGCCCGTAAGGTCCTCTATGATACCGAAACGGTTGATTGAAGGGACAATGATTCCGGCGACATCGCCTTTGGCGAGCTCTTCCTGCAGGGCGGCGAATGAAGTCTGACCCTTGTCATCGTTGGGGAGAGTTCCTATGACCACTCCATGGAACTTGGCGTAAGTCTCTATCACTTTCACAACGTTGGGAAGAAGGGTCGATGATATCAGCACCCTGGTCTTCTTCTTTGTTGCTGCGATGGCCATCATCATGGCCTCAGCGGCCGCTGTGGCTCCGTCATACATCGAGGCGTTGGAGATGTCCATTCCGGTAAGGGAACAGATCATGCTCTGGTACTCGAAAATGTACCTGAG
>DBWN01000289.1:1022-1645 GCA_002308935.1 Bacteroidales bacterium UBA1237
GTACTGTATGACCGAGGGAGAGTAATGGTCGTAAGCACCGGCACCGGCGAATACCGTCAGAGGAGTGTTGTGTGAAGCGAGGAAGTTGAAGAAGTCGCGCACCTCCTGCTCCGACATCGCGTCAGGAAGGTCGTACTCCCCTTTATAAAGGAACTTCTCGGGGACATCGCTGTACAGGTCGTCAAGAGACCCGACACCGATCCTCTCAAGCATGGTCCTTATATCCTCATCTGTATGGGGGAAATATGAGAATGTACCCATGTATGAATAATGTTACTTCGGTAAGTGAAAAGCAAAGGGCAATCCCACTTGGAAATGCCCCTTAACTTCATGGTCAACTATTTCTCGATAAGCTTTGTATAGCCTTCAGCATCAAGCAGGGCTTTAAGTTCATCGGGATTGCTCATGCGGACCTTGATGATCCATGAACCGAAAGCGTCCTCGTTGATCTTCTCGGGGGTGTCGTCAAGTTCCTCATTGACCTCGACAACGGTACCGGAGACGGGGCAATAAAGATCGCTGGCGGCCTTCACGCTCTCGAGTGCGCCGAACTCTTCACCGGCCTCGAACTCGTCGTCAACTTCGGGGAGGTCGACATAGGTGATGTCACCCATCTCAGCCTG
>DBWN01000289.1:1732-2174 GCA_002308935.1 Bacteroidales bacterium UBA1237
TGTTAAATTGTTATTTCTTATAGTTAGTCTGATAGAATCTCTTCTTGATGACCTCTCCGGGGAAAACTTTCTTGCGGATACGGATATTGAGCTTGGTTCCCAAGGGAGCGTATGCGCTGTTGACCAGAGCGAAGCAGATGCTCTTGTCAAGTGAGATTGAATGATAGCCGGTAGTGACTACTCCGACCTCCTCACCTTCGGGGGTCTCGACAGGATATCCCGCCCTGGGGATAGCCTTGTCCTCGATACCTATCCCGACAAGCTTCTTGGCTGTGCCGTAAGCTTTCTGCTCGGCGAGGACCACCTTTCCAATGAACTCTTCCTTGTCCAGCTTGCAGAACATGCCGAGGCCGGCTTCAATCGGGGAGATGTCGGCGCTGAGTTCATCCCCATAAAGAGGAAGTCCCGCTTCGAAACGGAGGGTGTCACGGCAGCCAAGGCC
>DBWN01000289.1:2262-2384 GCA_002308935.1 Bacteroidales bacterium UBA1237
TCTCCGGTGTAACCGGTACGGCTCAGAATGAGTCTCTGCCCCTTGTAGTCACAGTTGCAGTAAGTATAGAATCCGAGATCCTCAGCTTCTTTGTAGCCAAGCACTTTCACTACAGTCTTCTC
>DBWN01000289.1:2544-2750 GCA_002308935.1 Bacteroidales bacterium UBA1237
GGATAGCACATCATGCCGTAGAGCACCTTCCCGGGATCGAATCCCCTGATATCGTTGGTGAATATATAGTTCACGAACTTCTCGGCGTCCGGTCCGCTGATGAAGATTTCACCCATGTGTGAAACGTCGAACATGCCGACTTTCGTCCTGACGGCGATATGCTCTGCGGTTATTCCGGAATACTGGATCGGCATCATGAAACCGGC
>DBWN01000289.1:2820-3414 GCA_002308935.1 Bacteroidales bacterium UBA1237
TCTTCCATTGATTATCAGATAGTTGTGTGATTATTTGCGGTTCAATGAAGAAGAAAAGTGCCAAATCTGAAAAATTTCTTCTCCACAAGTCTTCAAAGGTAACAAAAAGTCATGGAATTCCATAACGGAGGTTACACTTTTTAAGGGGGAAATATCAAATTCCGATCAATCCCCTATTCTCCAGTCCCAAGGGTCGAATACGCTTTCGACATCCTCCTGTACACTGTAGTCGAGATTATAGAAAAGGTCCATCCCGACTATCTCCTCAAGATCGTCAACGCTCATCGCATAGTCGGCAAGATTCCTGCCTCCGCTCTCGTTGGGGAAATAGAATCCAATGGACACGTATTTGCCCGACTTCTTGTCCTTCGCCAGAAGGGCCTTGAAGAAGCCGTCCGGGACTGCCACCTTGTTGGAGCCGATAGTACCGTAGCGTCCTGTCTCTACCACCGGTCCGGTCACCACCCACACGGAGCCGTAATACCTTGTCTCATAACGCACTTGCTTTTCAAGGTCATTCCAAAGTCCGGAATTGAGGTTATGGTTCTGCGGGCATACGTTGGTAAGATAGAAGGATTCCTTCTGGACCTGGGA
>DBWN01000124.1:0-128 GCA_002308935.1 Bacteroidales bacterium UBA1237
ATCATGGCGAGGGCTACGCCCCTGCCGGAGAATGCATCAGTGGGGATTGCCAGAAGCAGGTATCCCACGAACATGACCGATACGCCGGTCACCACGCACTTCCCGAATCCGATCTTGTCGGCGAGCCA
>DBWN01000124.1:195-2943 GCA_002308935.1 Bacteroidales bacterium UBA1237
GCCTGCAGGAACAGCAGGAAGATGGCCAGCATCGTGTAGTATCCGAAGCGCTCACCGGTATTGGCGAGAGCGAGGGCGAAGAGGCCTTTTGGCTGATTTTTGAACATATGAATTTGAATTTGATTGTTTTGCAATCCTCGGGAAGGACCGGGAGGGTGTCCTCACGCCTTCATCACGTCCACAAATATAATCAATTATTTGTATTGCTGATTTCCTTTTGGAGGAAAGCCTCAGGCTGCCGCTCCTCAAGATTGTTCCCGCCGGATATTCCATGCGTTTATTTTTTGTGTACATTTGCACTCGTATGGACAATAACGCACAAGGATTATTTCAACTGCTGTTCCGCCCTCTGCAGAAGCTTCCCCTCGGATTCCATTATTTCTGGGGAAATCTTTTTTCGTGGTTCGCAAAGAACGTGATGCATTACAGGCGTGACATCATCGTCACCAACCTGTCACGCAGTTTCCCGGAGAAGAAATACGGGGAAATAAAGGATCTCACCAACGGATTCTACAAGCACCTTGGTGAAATATTCGCCGAAGCGGTGTGGTTCGGAGGGTGCTTCCGTAAACCCGAGAGGCTCCATGATAAGGAACTATGCCGCATTACTGATCCCGAGGTCATCCTCTCAGCTTATGAGAACAGCCCGAGCGTGATGGTCATGACCTCACATCTTGGCAACTGGGAAATTTTCGGGGGACTCTTCCAATACTTCTACGGCGTTCCCGAGGAAAGGCTCATCCCGAATGACGCCATGTGCTTCGCCTACAAGAAACTCTCCAGTGATTTCTGGGACAGGTTCTTCGGAATCAACAGGACGGCTGTTCTGGGTGACGACTTCAAGGGCTATGTCGAATCAAAGAGCATTCTCCGATGGGCTGTGGAGCACAAGAACGAAAAGAAGCTGTACATCTTCCCTACTGACCAGTTCCCTTACAAGGGCGCCGGACGGCATGAGATTCCTTCGTTCATGGGACAGAAGACCCAGGCGATGGAGGGGAGCGTGCTGCTCGCAAGGAAGTTCCATATGTCGGTGCTTTACATGTCAATGGTCAACACCGGGAAGGGACATCATGAAATCTCTTTCCGTGAAATCTGCCCTGACGGCTCACAGATGACGTCCGATGAGATACTGGAAAAGTTCTATGCTTTCCTGGAGGAGGACATCAGGCGCGATCCGGCCAACTACCTGTGGAGCCACAAGAGGTGGAAATGACCCTTGCATTTGTTGAGGAATAAACGTACATTTGTTTCCGCCCGGATTTTCCGGACGGATTTGTTTTTTCCTGTGAATATGAGAAGAACTTTCATAGCGGCCATAGCCGCGCTTTCGCTTTATGCCCTTCCGGGCAACGTCTCCAAGGCCCAGGATCCTGTGGGTACCATATCCTACGCTCTTCCCAAGACTGTGATAACCCTCGAGGTGGAAGCCGTGAGGGAAGATTTCCATGCGGGACCATACGCCCGTTTCGCCCAGAAGTATCTGGGTGTCGAAGCCAGGCAGGAGGACGAGGTCAGCTGCACTGTGACCAGTATAACCATGATCCCCATGGCTGAGGCCGACAATTCCAGAAGATACCTTCTTTCCGCAGGAAAAGGCACTCCCGCCTTCCTCTCACTGACCGCCCAGGGTCTCGTCTCCACAGGTGACGGAGTCTCGGGAGGTACGACCTGGAGGTTCGCGGCACCCTCGAAAGGGGACTTCTCCGCTCGTGGAGTGACATCCAACCTCACCAGCGAATCCGCTGTCCTTTACCGTAACGTGAAGGCCGGAAACGAATACCAGAGAGTCGCCGTACAGCAGAACATGGTCGTCGAAAAGAGCCCTGAGACTAGAGCCCGCGAGGCCGCTGAGATGATATTCGACCTCAGGAGCAAGAGGGTCCAGATCGTGACCGGTGACACCGACGCCACTTACAGCGGGGAAGCGATGAGCGCAGCCATCGCTGAAATTTCCCGCCTTGAGCAGGAATACCTTTCAATGTTCCTTGGATACAGCGAGTACAGCGAGCAGAAGATGAACTATGAGGTCATTCCCACCAAGGAGAACACCAGGGGAGTGTACGTCGCTTTCAGGGTCTCCGACACTGACGGGCTCGTGAGCGCCGACGATGTTTCAGGCAAACCTTACGTTCTCAATATCCAGGCTCAGGAAGTCTCCGAGGCACAGGGCAGCGCTTCCGGTTCCAAGGGTCAGGTAGCATATTACCGTATCCCCGCAATCTGCCAGGTCAAGCTCACTGACGGCGCTGACATCCTCCTTCAGAGCAGGGTCCCCGTCTATCAGCTCGGAATGGAAAGCTCTTTCCCCGTTGGAAACTAACGCAACAGAATATTCTAAACACACATAATTGATTCATCTATGACAATCAAAGATTTGCAGCCCAAGGTAGTATGGAACAATTTCTACGGGCTAACACAGGTCCCCAGACCTTCAAAGCATGAGGCTAAAGTACAGGAATATCTCCTCAAATGGGGAGAGGAGCACGGTGTGGAAGTCTTCCGTGACGACACGGGGAACATCATCTTCCGTAAAGGCGCGACTCCCGGAATGGAGAACCGCAGGGGAGTCATCCTCCAGGGACATATGGACATGGTGCCCCAGAAGACCGGAGACTCTGACCACAATTTCGTGACCGATCCCATCAAGACCATAATCGACGGAGACTGGGTGACCGCTGACCGCACCACCCTCGGTGCCGACAACGGAATAGGAGTCGCCATGGGACTTTCAGTCCTCGAGGATCC
>DBWN01000106.1:0-446 GCA_002308935.1 Bacteroidales bacterium UBA1237
TCCGCCCAAGCGGCCGGTCTGATAGCTGACGTTGACAGCTTCATCCTTTTCGTGGACGTGGCTTCAGCAAGGAATCTGGGCATTCTGCCCATTCCCGTAAGGAGGCTTACCCCAGAGGGTTACGTCATTGATGAGAGCACTGTCTACGGTAAGGGGATCCCCGGAAGGATTGACCGCTCGGATGTCATAGACCTGGACTCTCCGGCCAAGGTTGACAAGCACACGATCTGGGAGCGCAAGCTCCTTGACCTCACTCTGCGCAACAACCTTATAAACATACATACCAAAAAGGGTGCTCTGCAGATCGTCGGAACGGCTCCCGAGCAGACCGTCTCACGTCTTGAGGACGGATCCTCCTTCCAGGTGTTCGGAGTCCCCCAGGGCTGGGCCGGGATCCTCCAGTATGGCGGGATATTCCGTGAGACCGCTCCGGATGACCCCATGTA
>DBWN01000106.1:503-2409 GCA_002308935.1 Bacteroidales bacterium UBA1237
GGATGGACACCATCCGGAAGGACGCCCGTCATTCCCTGGAAGAGAACGGCGCCAACACCCTCTATCTCACAGTGGGGGCCTTGAAATGGACCTCTGATGAAGACGTGAACCCTCATTTCGCTCCGATCATCCTCATCCCTGTCGAGATGACGAAGTCCAACTGGTCACTCAAATGGACCGGAGAGGACATAACCGCGAACCTGACCCTTCTTGAGATGCTCCGCCAGCAGTTCGGGATAAGCATCCCCGGACTGGACACCCTTCCCGAGAAGGATTCCCACGTGGATGTGAGGAAGGTGCTCAACACCTTCCGTAAAGCCGTCATGGACAAGAAGGGATGGGACGTCGAGGAACTCTCCTTCATTGGCAACTTCACCTTCAACAAGTTCATAATCTGGAACGACATCCATACCCACAGGGAGATGCTGGATTCTTCACCCGCGGTGTCTTCCCTCATAGAAGGACGGCTCAAGATAAAGGACATCGTCCCTCCTGAAGGAAAGGTGGACAGCATCTGTCCTTCGGCGGGCATATTACAGCCTCTCAGCGCTGACTCTTCCCAGCTTCTGGCGATACGTGACGCAGTAGCCGGAAGGAGCTTCGTCATGCACGGGCCTCCCGGAACGGGCAAGAGCCAGACCATCACGAACATCATCGCGAATTCCCTGTACAACGGCAAGCGCGTGCTCTTCGTATCGGAGAAGATGGCGGCTCTCGAAGTTGTGCAGAAACGCTTGGAAGACATAGGACTTGGACCCTTCTGCCTGGAGCTTCACTCCAATAAGGCAAGAAAGACCCAGGTGCTCTCCAAGTTCGAGAGGATTCTTTCGATCACAAAGGCGCCTTCACCTGAAAACTTCCCTTCCGATGCCAGGAGGATGGACGAGCAGAGAGGGATTCTCAATGCCCATGCTGAAGGCATGAACAGGGTCTATCCCGCCGGCATTTCACTGTACGACTGCGTTTCAAGATACCTGCTTCTCAGAGAGGACATCCCTTTCAGAAGGATTCCGTCGGGAGTGATCTCCTCTCTCACCGGACCTCAGTACAAGGACATGAAGTCCGCGGTCACGGACTACATTACCGCGGTACGACATACCGGGATTGATTCTTCGTGCAAGCTTTTCGATCTGCCGGTGCTAGAGTACAGTCCCGAGCTCAGGGATTCACTTTCGGAGAAGTTCACCGCCCTACTCGCAAAGTCGGGACTCCCCTTCTGGTGGAACGCCAGGAAACTTGAGAAGACCCTCGGACGCCCGATTGGCGTGAAAATGTCTTCAGCGGCTCTGGCTGAAGTGAGGGAAAAGGTCTCACGCTGGAACGGCAACCTCTCCCAGATGAAGATGTACGCGATCTACTCCAGGCAGAGGGCGCGCCTTTGCTCTCTCGGACTTGGCCTTGTGGCCGAGGAGTTCGAATCCGGCAATATCCCTGGAGAGAAGATAGAGGACTTCTTCCATAAGAGTTTCTACCGCTCCTACGCTTCCCATATAATAGCCAACGAGAAAGGCCTCGGAATTTTCTGCGGAGAACTGTTCGAGTCCTTCATAGAGAAGTTCCGCAGCGAGGACGCCCTCTTCAGGGAAACCACCAAGGAGGAGCTGTTCTCAAGGGTCTCTTCCTACCTCCCCGGAAACGCTGAAGAGATAACCCACGGGAAGCAGATGTCGATCCTCAAGAGAGCGATCCGGAACAACTCCCGCGGAGTGTCCTTGAGAAGGCTCTTCGAGCGCATCCCTGACCTTCTTCCCCGCCTTACGCCATGCATGCTGATGAGCCCTTTGTCGGTGTCACAGTATCTGCAGGCCAAGCAGGGACAGTTCGACCTTGTGATATTCGATGAGGCCTCACAGCTTCCCACGAGCGAGGCGGTGGCCTCTATCGCCAGGGGCAAGGCCCTTGTCGT
>DBWN01000106.1:2446-2697 GCA_002308935.1 Bacteroidales bacterium UBA1237
CTTTGACGAGGAGAACGCCGAGAAGGAGGACATGGAAAGCGTACTCGACGAGTGCATAGCGCTGTCCCTTCCTTCAGTGCACCTCAAATGGCATTACCGCAGCCGCCATGAGAGCCTTATAGCCTTCAGCAACGTGAACTATTACGATTCATCTCTTCTGACATTCCCTTCCAATGACGACCTGTCCACGAGAGTGACATTCCACCAGATAGACGGAGTGTATGACAGGGGCAGAAGCCGCACGAACGAGG
>DBWN01000106.1:2772-4425 GCA_002308935.1 Bacteroidales bacterium UBA1237
ATAGACAAGAAGCTGGAGGAAATGTTCATGAAGAACAAGCCTCTTGCCAAGGTCGCCGCCCAGCAGAGCGAACAGCTCTTCGTCAAGAGCCTCGAGAATGTCCAGGGTGACGAAAGGGACGTCATCCTCTTCTCCATCGGATACGGCACTGACCGTAACGGAAGGGTTTCCCTCAACTTCGGTCCGATAAACCAGGACGGAGGATGGCGCAGGCTCAACGTCGCGGTCTCAAGGGCGAGATACGAGATGGCCGTATACTCTTCCCTTCTTCCTGAGCAGATCGGAGGAGGAGCGTTCGTTCCGAGAGGAGTCAAGGACCTCAGGGCATTCCTCAAATACGCCCGTGACGGCAGGGAGTCCCTTGACATACCTTCGTCCTCCGAAGAAGGCGAAAACCTTTTCGCCGAGAAGATCGCCTCCCGGCTCCGGAACGAGGGCTATGAGGTCAACACCCTCATCGGCTCATCCGACTTCAGGGTGGACGTCGGGGTGGTCGACCCTTCAAGGCCGGGCTGTTACCTTTACGGCATTCTTCTTGACGGTCCTCAGTACGCTTCAGCCCAGTCTGCCAGGGACCGTGAGATAATACGCCCCGGGATGCTGGAAGACCTGGGATGGAACCTCAAACGTGAATGGATACTTGATAGTTATGACGACTGATATCACTTGGGAAGAGTTCTGCGAACTCTATTATGAAACGGCGAAGAAATACGCCTCGGTCCACCTTCAGAAGCAGAAGGACAAACTCGGCAAGCTGGACAAGAGAGTCGACCAGCAGTACGTCAAGGACGCTGCAGTCCTTGCCGCACTGGAGAAGACGTATGCGCATTTCGATATGTCGAGGGGCACAAAGATAACGACTTACCTTTCCACCATCGTTCATAACGAGATTGTGGACGTCCTCACCAAGGAGTCCAAAGCCGCCGCCATGAAAAGCGACATCGAGGACATGAAGACTGCGGTCAGGGCCATCTCGGACGACCCTTCGGGGGATTCGTTGGACAAGCTTGTCCCCAAGCTCGAGGAAGCGATAGCGCGCCTCTCTCCCAGTGACCAGGTGATCCTCGGTTATTACCTTGAGGACAAGTCCAGCTACATAGCCAAATCCTCCGAGACGCTGAACATCTCGGAGGCGTACGTCAGCGTGAGGAGGAACAGGATCATGAAGCTCCTTCCCAAACTGATGGGCATGACCAGGGATGATTACCTTCTCCAAAACTACAAAGCCGACATCCAGTTCATGGGCAAGAACATCGTCACCCATACTTCATTCAGGGAACCGGTTCCGAACCCCATACTCCCTTCACTGGATCTGGAGAAGATGGCCGTGAGGCTGGCTGGACTGCTGGCGGAGGATCAGGAATAAGGAATATTTCTTTGTCCTACTCGGATATTATCCTGAAAATTAGTATTTTACGGCATGATGTTTGAACTCATTCCGCCCTGAAATGACTTTTTTCAGGCATCTCGTGCCTAAGACATACACCCGCGAAAGCGGGCTTCCCTTTACGGGAAAATTTTTCAAATCTTTTAGTGTTTGGTGAGCTCACGTCGGGATGACGCGGGCTCACTTTTTTCCTGCCCCGAGAAGGCTCACTTCGGGGCTTCAAATGCGGTTTCAGGTCAAGGAATGGCCATTTCTCTTTGAAATAT
>DBWN01000054.1 GCA_002308935.1 Bacteroidales bacterium UBA1237
GATTGTCGTCGGAGGAGGAGCGGCAGGATGTTTTCTTGCCATTGAACTCTCCCGGCTCCGCCCGGACATTTCAGTGGGAGTGCTGGACGCCGGTGACACGACCCTCAAGAAGGTGGCCATGACCGGGGGAGGAAGGTGCAATCTCACCAATTCCTTCAAAGGGATTTCCTCCCTCCGGGATGCATATCCACGAGGCGACAAACTTATGCGCAAATGCCTTTCCCGGTTCAGCCACGAGGACACCTGGAAATGGTTCACTTCACATGGGGTCCCTCTTGTTCTCCAGGAGGACCAGTGCGTATTCCCGCTTTCCCAGGACGCGATGCAGATAGTGAGGACACTCCAGAACCTCATGAGAAGAAACGGCGTGAAGGTGCATTCCGGATGCCGTGTGACCGGGATAATCCCTGAAGATGGGGGATTCTCCATTTCATCATCGGCAGGGGAAAAGTTTACTTGCAGAGCGTTGGCGGTCGCTCCCGGAGGGGCGACTCCATCAATTCTCAGCATGCTGGAAGGGCTTCCGCTCACGATCGAGAAACCTGTCCCTTCACTTTTCACATTCAAGTGTCCTGACCCCTCATTGAAGGCTCTTATGGGGACTGTGGCTGAGCACTCTACGGTCTCTATGGCAGGAACGAAGTTCTCCTCCTCGGGACCATTGCTTGTGACGGACTGGGGCCTCAGCGGTCCTGCCGTTCTGAAGCTCTCTTCCTATGCAGCGAGATATCTTTCGGAGAATGCGTACAAATGCACTGTGCTTGTCTCCTGGGCGGGTGAATTTTCAAGGGAGGAAGCGTCCATTTCTCTTCGTGACATCCTTTCCGCCTCTCCCAAAAAGCAGTTAAGGACCGTCCATCCTGAGGGCGTATCCTCAAGACTTTGGCAGTACATCGTGTCAAAGGCGGGGCTCCGGGAAGACATCCTTTGCGGAGAAGTCGGCGGGAAGGGCCTTAACCGCCTTGTGGAAATCCTCTGCTCGGATCCCGTTGAAGTTGACGGAAGAGCTAAATTCAAGGAAGAGTTCGTGACCTGCGGAGGCGTCACTCTCAAAGACATTGACCCCTCAACCATGCAGTGCCGCAATCTTCCTGGACTTTTCTTCGCAGGAGAAGTACTTGACATAGACGCGATTACAGGAGGATTCAATCTTCAGGCTGCATGGTCCACAGGATATGTCGCCGCTCACGGTATGGCCGGATATCTTGCCAATCAATCATAATTCCAGGAGTTGATTCCGTATTGCGGAGTTTGCCTATTATCGTTATCTTTGCATCCCATTAAAAAACTATACTCCATAATGACCAGGACTGTTTACAAAGACGTGCTCTATATCGGTGCCGATGACACCGCTCTGGACCTTTTCGAAAGCCAGTACGCCGTTCCCGAAGGCATGGCATACAACTCTTATCTGATACTTGACGACAAGGTCGCTATAATGGATACCATAGACCCCAGAGCAGGGGAGCAGTGGAAAGAGAACCTTTCCGAAGCTCTCTCGGGAAGGACACCCGATTATCTGGTCGTCCAGCATCTTGAGCCGGACCATTCTTCCCTTATCGCATATGTGATGGAGACCTATCCCGGAGCGAAGATAGTAGCCACCGCCAAGGCCGTTTCGATGCTCGGACAGTTCTTCAGCGGAGTGTCATTCGAAGGAAGGACTCTTGCAGTGAAGGAGGGCGACACCCTCGGACTCGGTCACCACACCTTGAAGTTCATAGCAGCCCCTATGGTGCACTGGCCCGAGGTGATGGTATCTTACGATATGGAGAACGGAGTCCTCTTCAGTGCTGACGCTTTCGGAAAGTTCGGTGCACTTTCGAAGTGCGGTTTCTGGGGCGAGGAAGACTCTGACTGGGCTTGCGAAGGAAGAAGGTACTATTTCAATATATGCGGCAAGTACGGTATCCAGGTCCAGAACCTTCTTAAGAAGGCTTCTGCATTGGATATCAATATGATACTTCCTCTTCACGGACCTCTTCTCAGAGAGAATCTCGGTTATTATGTGGGCCTGTACAATACTTGGAGCACCTATGCTCCCGAGAGCGAAGGAGTGTTCGTGGCTTACGCTTCAATCCATGGAGGAACCAAAGCTGTGGCCGAGAAGTTCGCTGAGATTCTGAAGGCCAAAGGAGCGGTCAAGGTCTCCCTTTGCGACCTTACCAGAGATGACCAGGCTGAGGCCGTTGAGGACGCTTTCCGTTATCCGGTGACTGTGGTTGCAGCATGTTCATATGACGCTGGCCTTTTCCCTCCGGCTCACTCATTCATCCATCATCTCCAGGACAAGGGTTGGCAGAAGAGGAAAGTGGGTCTCATAGAGAACGGCTCATGGGCTCCTTCAGCCGGTAGGGTCATGAAAGAGATGTTCTCCACCATGAAGGCTGTCGAGATCGTTGAACCCATGGTCACTATCAAGAGCCGCATGAAGGAAAGTGACATCCCTGCTCTTGAAGCCCTTGCTGATGCAGTGCTCGCCAAGTAGGGTGCACATTCAGCCAAACAGAATACCGGAACCTCCTTTGCGGAAGCTCCGGTTTTTTGTGCCTTAAATGTACGGGAAACTATAGCAGTGCCAGACGGTACATCGCCTCCGGGGAATCCCCGTATCCCGGAATGACTTTGTCGGCCCCAAGTCCAAGGAGAGTTTCTTCGCTCAGCATGGAACTGACCCCAACGACTCTTCCCGCTCCGGCCCTTACTGCCGAAGTGACTCCGGATGAGGCGTCTTCGAAGACGGTCACTTCTTCAGGAGAAAAACCAAGATGATTGATGGCCTTGAGGTAGATGTCAGGTTCGGGCTTTCCTCTGAAAGTCCCGTCATCGTAGATTATGTCCTTCCTCGGGAACCATCGGCCAAGCGAAAAAGTCTCGAAATAGAAATCCACATTTCCCTTGGGGGAAGCGGTGGCAATTGCGATGGGTACGCCTTTCTCCTTCAGAAGATCAAGGAATGCAGGGGCTCCTTCAGCTAAAGAAGTCCTTCCTGTTGAATGGCATAATGCCCTGTAAAACACTTCTTTCTTTTCAACGAGGATGTCGATTTCTTCTCTTGAGAAATCCCTTCCCAGGAAGTATTTGAAGGTGACTGCGGCATTCCTTCCGTGCATGTGCTCCTGAAGTTCTTCGTATGTGACTTCTCTTCCTGCGTACTCCCTGAAGAATCTTCTCCAGGCCTCTTCCTGGAGGTCTCCGTCGAAAAACAGTGTGCCGTTGAAATCGAAAACAATCGCTTTGAGTGCCATGAAAGTGAACTTGAAATTCAGCAATACGGCTTCAACTTCTGTGCCTAGGGAACGCTTGGAAACTTTTGAGCCAAAAATGGCTTACTTAAAAAATAATAAGCTATATTTGCATCCGCTTTCGGGGTATTAGCTCAGTTGGTAGAGCGTCAGGTTCGCAATCTGAAGGTCAGGGGTTCGATCCCCCTATGCTCCACCCGA
>DBWN01000195.1:0-7989 GCA_002308935.1 Bacteroidales bacterium UBA1237
GGACCTTCACTCATCATCGCTTACGCTCCTTGTATCAACCATGGTCTGAGGGCCGGTATGGGCCTTAGCCAGAAGGAGGAGAAACTCGCTGTCGAGTGCGGTTACTGGCATCTCTACCGTTACAACCCTCTGCTCGAGGACCAGGGCAAGAACCCGTTCAGCCTTGACAGCAAGGAACCCGACTGGACCAAGTTCCAGGACTTCCTGAAGGGTGAGGTACGCTTCTCTTCTCTTTACAAGCTCTTCCCTGACAGGGCTGCTGAGCTTCTCGCCAAGACAGAAGAGTTCGCGAAGATCCGCTACAACACCTACAAGAAACTTGCAGGCAAGGAGTAGTATCCGGACCGTATCAATGAAGCTGGGGATCCTTAGAGGTCCCCGGTTTTTTTATGCGGGAGAGTGAAAGCGATTCTCCAAAAATGCTATCTTTACACCGAATAAAAGTCTCTCCTATGAATAAGATGATACTGATGGCGGTTTCGCTTTGTCTCGCAATTGCAGGTACGGTTTCATTCGCGGCTTCTCCTAAGAAGACGGAACCGGTCAAACCTTCAAAAACCATCCTTCTTTATCCCAAAGGGCAGGATGCCGATGAGGGCATCATCGAGAACGGAGTCCGGTTGACGAGCGGACCTCTTGCAGACAATGGCCTCAGGGGAGAGGAGACTTCCCCTGGATACGGTGACACGTACAACGTCGGGAACGGAGCATGTCTGGACCTTTATTTCCCCAAGAAGCCCAACGGACAGATGGTTGTCGTATGCCCAGGAGGAGGGTACTTCATGGTCTCCATGTGGAACGAAGGAAGCTGCGTCGCCGACTGGCTCGTTGAGAAGGGGATAACTGTCTGCGTAGTCAAATACCGCCTGCCCCAGGGAAACTGGGACATTCCCCTTCACGATGTGCAGAACGCTTTCCGCTACTGCAGGGCTCACGCCAAGGAGTGGGGGATAAGTAGCATGGGCATCATGGGCTTTTCCGCCGGAGGACATCTCGCCGCCACGGCGTCGGTGTATTTCACGGACAAGGAGACCAGACCCGATTTCTCGATTCTGCTTTATCCCGTCATATCAATCGAAGAGGGACTTACCCATCAAGGTACGCACGACAATCTTATCGGTCGTAAGGAATCGTATATGGACAAGGGACTTACAGTGCTTGAATTTGAGGAGAACGTAAAGAAGTACGATGAACTTGTAAAACGCTATTCTCTCCAATATCAGGTGAAGGAGGATACCCCTAAGACGTTCCTTGCCTTGAGCGAAAACGACAATACAGTACCTCCCGAAAACAGCATACTTTATTATGAGGCGCTGAGGGCAAAGAAGGTTCCTGCGGAACTTCATATCTATCCTTCCGGAGGACACGGCTGGGGGTTCAGAAGGGAACCTTATGGGCGCGATACCCTTGGTGAACCTTACAGGAGTGTTTTCTTCACTGAACTCCTCTCTTTCCTGGAATCAGTCAGAGGCTAGAAGCGCGAACGGCTGCGATTATGCCCGCCCTTGACCCGTGGATCTCATGGGCGAGGGTGGCATTCAGTATCTTGACGGCATTGTCCGGCGTGACCCCGCATCCTGGCATGACTGATACCCTCCCTGCCGAAAGGCGGACCATTTCCTTCAGTACCGGTATGCCTTCTTCGGCGGTAGCGGCGCCCCCGGAAGAAAGCACCCTGTCCACGCCTAGTGACATGACGTCCCGAAGGCGCCCGAAAATGTCTCCGGGTTCATCTATCGCCCTATGGAAAGTGACGCTGAGGGAATGCTTCCTGGCCTCTTCAACAAGTTTTCCGCAGACGGGTATGTCCACTTCGCCGGAAGGAGTGAGCGCTCCGATAACGACACCGTCCACCAGTCCGGATTCTCCGCAGAACCTTATCTGTTCCAACATGGTGGCCACTTCTTTGGCATTGTACACGAAATCTCCCTCCCTAGGGCGGATGAGCACGTTAAGGTCTATGTGAAGGGATTCACCGGCGAGAATGATATCGTCATAGGAAGGGGTGAGACCCCCTGTTTGAAGATCACGGCAGAGTTCGACCCTGTCCGCTCCCGTTTCCTGTGCCTTGAGGGCGGCTTCGGCTCCAGGGGAGCATATCTCAACTGATATTGCTGTAGTCATCCGTCTTGTACTTGTCTTTCCTCAGTTCCTGGACCAGAGGCTGGTTCCTCTGGCTGGTAAGTGCGGGATCCGCCTGGAGGACCTTCTCTGCGTAGTCCCTGGCGTCCTGGAGTATCCTTCCGTCCTTAGCGAGCGAAGCTATGTTGAGGGAGACGGGAAGTCCGCTCTGCTGGGTGCCTTCAAGGTCTCCGGGGCCTCTCATCTTCATGTCCTCTTCCGCCAGCTGGAAACCGTCCTCCGTCTCGCACATGAGCTCCAGCCTGTGTTCTGATTCCTTGCTGACCTTGTCCCCTTTGACAAGTACGCAGAAGGACTTGTCGCTGCCTCTTCCGACCCTTCCCCTGAGCTGATGGAGCTGGCTGAGGCCGAACCTTTCAGCGCTCTCGATGACCATCACTGAAGCGTTCGGGACGTCGACTCCCACTTCAATTACGGTGGTGGAGACAAGGATGTGGGCCCTTCCTGCGGCGAAGGCGGACATGTTGAAGTTCTTTTCTTCGTTGGTCTGCTTGCCGTGGACGATGGCCACCTTGTATGGAGGGAAGGGGAAGTCCTCAACGAGCTTCTCGTATCCTTTCTCAAGGTTCTTGTAGTCCACCTTTTCGCTTTCGAAGATGAGGGGATAGACTACGAACACCTGACGTCCGAGGGCTATCTGGTCCTTCATGAACTTGTTGAGGGCGTATCTCCTCTTTTCGGTGATGAGCATCGTCTGGACGGGCTTTCGTCCGGGAGGCATCTCGTCAATGACAGATACGTCGAGATCCCCGTAGAGAGTCATCGCGAGTGTCCTCGGTATGGGGGTCGCCGTCATCACAAGCACGTGAGGCGGAATGCCGCAGGAAGTCTTGTTCCAGAGCTTCGCCCTCTGCTCGACTCCGAAACGGTGCTGCTCATCAATGATGGCGAGGCCGAGATTCTTGAACTGTACGGTGTCCTCGATGAGGGCGTGAGTCCCCACGACTATTCCTATGGAACCGTCCAGAAGACCCTCGTGTATGGCCTTCCTTTCGGAAGTCTTGGTGCTTCCGGTCAGAAGGGCGACCTTCACGTCCGTCGGGGCCAGGTATTTGGATATGTTCTTGAAATGCTGCTGGGTGAGGACTTCAGTCGGTGCCATTATGCAGGCCTGGAATCCGTTACCTATGGCGATGAGCGATGACAGCACTGCCACCATCGTCTTGCCGCTTCCCACGTCGCCCTGCAGAAGACGGTTCATCTGGTGTCCGCTCTTGAGATCGGCGTGGATCTCACGGATCACCCTTTTCTGCGCTCCTGTCAGTTCGTAGGGGAGAGCGTTGAAGCAGTCATTGAAAGCTTTTCCCACTTTGGGCATTGGAAGCCCGTTTTCAGCGCGGCTCCTGACGAACTTCTGCTTGAGGAGAGAGAGCTGCAGGAAGAAGAGCTCCTCGAACTTCAATCGGTACTTAGCCTTGTCAAGGGACTGTGTGTCCTTCGGGAAATGTATTGTAAGAAGAGCCGTCTTGAGGGGTATCAGACCCTTGTCCCTGAGTATATAGTCGGGAAGGGTCTCTTTTATCTCAGGGAGGGTGAGGTCGAGGGCCTTTGACATCAGGCGGTTCATCACCTTGCCCGTTATGCCGGCGTTCTTCAATGCTTCGGTGGACGGATATACTCCTGTCATCACTCCGGCGCCCCCTTTCTGTGAAGGGTCCTGGACGATGGGCGGATCGATTTCGGGATGGACCATGTTTATCCTTCCCGAGAAGAAGGATGGCTTGCCGAAGAAGAGCCAGGTGCTTCCCACCTGGAGCCTTTCCATCGTGTACTTGATCCCCTTGAAGAACACAAGCTCTATCTGGCCTGT
Organism: Bacteroidales bacterium UBA1237; assembly: GCA_002308935.1. Taxonomy (GTDB): domain Bacteria; phylum Bacteroidota; class Bacteroidia; order Bacteroidales; family UBA932; genus Cryptobacteroides. The sequence continues at coordinate 3,953 of DBWN01000195.1, forward strand.
GCCGTCACTGACGAATGCCGAGAACTTCTTGAGTTTCCCGCCGGGAGCGGGGGCGGGCGCACTGATCGAGACCACCGACCCCTGGAACTGGACGAAGGCGGAATCGCTCCGGATGTCCTTTATGGGCACAATGGTGCTGCGGTCTATGTATCTGAACGGGTAGAATCTTATAAGCTCACCTATCGTACTGATCTCCAACTCTTTCTTAAGGAGCGCGGCCCTTTTCGGCCCCACCCCCGGCAGGAACTGGATGTCCGAGTCGAGATTGTTGGTGTACATGGCGGCTTGTGCGGGGTGTTATGCTATCTGGGGACGTCCCTTTTTACGGTTGTCTTCAGGTGCGTCATGATGCCTCTCCGGCATCTTCCCTTCAAGGAGGGCGTCATATGCCAGACGGCTGCGGAAAATGTCAATGGCGGTGTAGATGGCGCACATCATCGAATGGGGATCGGCCTGGTCGCGTCCGACCATGTCGTAAGCTGTGCCGTGGTCTGGGGATGTCCTTACGATGGGGAGGCCTGCAGTGAAGTTCACGCCGCTTTCGAAAGCGAGAGCCTTGAAAGGAGCGAGACCCTGGTCATGGTACATGGCGAGGGTGGCGTCGAACTTGGCGTAGTTGCCCATGCTGAAGAATCCGTCGGGGGAGTACGGGCCGAAAGCCATGATCCCTTCCTCGTTGGCGGCTTTGACCGCAGGGAGGATGATGGTCTGCTCTTCGTCTCCGAGGAGTCCTCCGTCACCGCAGTGGGGATTGAGGCCGAGGACAGCGATCTTGGGCTCGATGACACCGAAGTCCCTCTTGAGCGAAGACTGCATCAGACGCAGTTTGGTCACGATGCTTTCGGAAGTAATGCTGCCCGGAACGTCCTTAAGGGGAATATGTCCTGTGACGACAGCGACTTTGAGACGGTCGCTCACCATGAACATAAGAACCTCTTCCACATCGAACTCCTTCTCCAGGTACTCGGTATGTCCTGTGTGCCCGAAACCTTCCACATTCATTGCCCTCTTGTTGATGGGGGCGGTCACGAGAACGTCGATGTCCCCGTTCTTTATGTCCGAGACGGCCTTCTCAAGTGAGATTATAGCGGCTTTCGCGGAATCGTTGGTGGGCTTTCCGGGCTCAAGTCCTATGGAATCTGGGACGCAGCTGACGATGTTGATGCAGCGGGGTTTGGCCTCTGAAGCTGAACCGATCAGACGCGTCTCCATATGGTCTATGTTGTGGAGGCTTTTACGGTAGATTCCGAAAGATTTGGAGGAACCGTAGATGACCGGAGTGAAGGACTCCAGTATCCTTGCGTCCGCCAGTGCCTTGATTATTACTTCGTATCCTATTCCGTTTGAGTCGCCCGCCGTGATTCCGACGGTAATCTTGTTGTTTATCATGCGTATGGAATGTTTCTGTTAGCGGGTATTTACGTTGAGGCCGCACTCTTGCGGTCAAAATGCAAATCTACGAAAAAAGGTGCGTATTTCCTTTAGTTGTGCCTGTCGGAAAGGGAAATGGAAAAAGAAAACCCGCCACCGGAGGCGAGTCCGGAGCGGGCATAATGCTTGTGGACCTTGCTCTACTGCTCTTTGGGATGGAGTTTACGGTAGACTTTCAGTGAGGTCAGCAATGATCCGAACTCGCTCTTCTGGATGTGGGTGGCACGTACCATACCTTCGCTGCCGGAAGGCAGGCTGAATTCAAGGATCTTGGCGGAGAGGAGCTTACGGGATGTGACCTTCACGGGAACGAGTTCTCCGTTGGGACGGATTGCGGCGAAGCAACCGGTGATCTCCTTCTCGGATTGCCTTGGAAGTTTGTAGAAGTCTTTGATTTCCTCCATTTTGGCGACCGCTTCCTCAAGAGTGCCGCCAAGGGGTATGAAGAGCTCATAGACTGGATCGAAAGTGAGCTGAAGGATGTCAGTCCCGATTCCGAGATGTCCCAAAGAAAGGTAATACATGCGGGGAGACTCGTCGTTCATGTAGAAGACTTCGAGTTCGACCGTGTTCAGGTCCTCGGTCTCGAGCTGGACTATTTCCATCCTCTGTGCCAGCATGTTGTTCTGGGCGAATGCGCCCAGGGTGAATATCGTCAATGCGATAGTGATGATCAGTCTTTTCATTAACAAAATACTTAATATTGTTGCTGTATCGCCTATTCTCCAAAAAGGGTGCCCGAATCCGTGGGAAGGGTATCGTTGATGAAGCCTTCATCTTCGGGAAGGGTCTCACCCCTTGAGATCGCGCCCTGTCCGGCATCCACTGCAAGGGCGTCGCATCTTTCGTTCTCGGGATGGCCGGCATGGCCTTTAAGCCAATGGAAGGTGACACGGTGCTTCCTGTAGATGGCAAGGAACCTCCGCCAGAGGTCAGGGTTCTTGACTTTTTTCCAGTCCTTCCTCTCCCAACCGAAGACCCAGCCTTCAGTGACGGCCTTGACAACGTATGAGGAATCGCTCCAGACTTCCACTATGGCGTTTTCCCATTTGATCTGCTCCAGACCGAGTATGACCGCCAGAAGTTCCATGCGGTTGTTTGTCGTCAGTGCGAAGCCACCGCTCATTTCTTTGCGGAGATTGCCGCACTTGAGGACTATGCCGTAGCCTCCCGGACCGGGGTTTCCGCTGCATGCCCCGTCGGTGTAAAGGTATATTGTGGGTAAATTGATCATCGTGTCCTTTGCCATGGTGTTTTCAGACTATGCAAAAGTACCCAATCTTGGCGATATACGGAAATCTTTAACTATATTTGTAAGAATTGTCAAACGCGCGCATGAACATTCTTGTCACAGGAGCCAACGGGCAGATAGGCAGGACTCTGAGGGAACTTTCCAAGGGTGCCTCCGACCGCTACATCTTTTCGGATGTGAGCCAGGTCGGGGATGCCGAGACCCTCTATCTGGATGTGACGAACCCTGACGCCCTTGACATAGTCTGCGAGTCGGAGATGGTGGATTTCATAGTGAACTGCGCCTCTTTCTCTGATGTCGCCCTTGCTGAGGATGACCATGTGATGGCGGACCTTGTGAACCGCGAGGGCGCGGCCAACGTCTCGAAGACAGCGGCGGCGAGGGACATACCTGTCCTTCACATCTCAACGGCTTATGTCTTCTCCGGAGAATCTTCCCTTCCTTCAAGGGAGGAACTCAGCCCGTCCCCTTGGGGAGTCTACGGAGTCACAAAGTTCGCCGGAGAAGTCGCGATAAGGGCCTCCAAGTGCAGATACATGATACTCAGGACCGGATGGATCTATTCCCCCTTCGGACGTAACCCGTTGACTGACCTTCTGAAGTTCTGCGCCATGCACAGGAGCGTCAAAGTGCCTTATGACAGGATCGGTACCCCGACTTCAGCTTATACCGTATGCCGGTTCATCCTGGATGTCATCGCATCCGGGGATCTGACAAAGTTCGGATGTGCGGAGAAAGGGTTCAAAGGGATATACAATATAACGGATGAAGGCGTGGCGTCGTGGTACGATTTCGCACAGAGCGCCATCTCTTTGTACGGCATTCCCGTGGAGACTCTGCCCGCCCTTTGGGAAGAGTCCCAGCTCAAGGAGAAATGCCCGGTCTACTCGGTGCTTGACAAGAGCGCAGTCAAGAAAGACTTCGGAGTCGTACTTCCTCATTGGATGGATTCTCTGGCTGACTGCGTACGTATTATCAAGGAGTCCTGACAGTTTTGATACAATGAAAACACTTTAACGACAATGGAATACAAACGCTCAATCATCATCACTGGCGGAGCCGGTTTCATCGGAAGCCATGTTGTCCGCCTGTTCGTGAACAAGTATCCGGATTACCGGATCATCAACCTTGACTGCCTGACTTATGCCGGCAACCTCGCCAACCTGAAGGATATCGAGGACAAGCCGAACTACCGTTTCGTGAAGATGGACATCTGCGACTTCGAGGGCGTACTCGGCCTGATGCAGGAGGAGAAGGTGGACGGAGTCATCCACCTCGCCGCTGAGAGCCACGTGGACCGTTCTATAAAGGATCCCTTCACTTTCGCCAAGACGAACGTGATGGGCACGCTTTC
>DBWN01000195.1:8020-8172 GCA_002308935.1 Bacteroidales bacterium UBA1237
GGGAAGAGGTTCTATCATATCTCCACCGATGAAGTCTACGGAGCTCTCCAGATGACGCATCCCGAGGGTGTCGAGCCTCCTTTCACGACGAAAGCGAGTTCCGGGGAACATCATCTTGCCTACGGTGAGAAGTTCTTCACCGAGGACCTCAA
>DBWN01000195.1:8203-8736 GCA_002308935.1 Bacteroidales bacterium UBA1237
GACCATTTCGTTAGGGCGTACCATGACACTTACGGTCTTCCTACGGTGGTGACCAACTGCTCGAACAACTACGGACCTTACCAGTTCCCCGAGAAGCTTATACCCCTTTTCATAAACAACATCCGTCACCGTAAGCCCCTTCCCGTGTACGGCAAGGGTGAGAACGTGAGGGACTGGCTTTATGTCGAGGACCACGCAAGGGCCATCGACCTTATCTTCCATGAGGGCAAGGTAGCCGAGACTTACAACATCGGAGGCTTCAACGAGTGGAAGAACATAGACCTGATAAAGGTCCTGATCAATACAGTGGACGACCTTCTGGGAAGGGCCGAAGGCGAAGACCTGGGCCTCATCACCTACGTCACCGACAGGGCCGGCCATGACCTTCGTTACGCGATCGACTCCACCAAGCTCCAGAAGGAGCTCGGTTGGGAACCCTCCCTGCAGTTCGAAGAAGGTATCCGCAAGACCGTCAAGTGGTATCTCGACAACCAGGACTGGCTGGACAATGTGACCAGCGGTGACTACCAGAA
>DBWN01000195.1:8773-9642 GCA_002308935.1 Bacteroidales bacterium UBA1237
TCCTGTGCGTGATTCTGGCGGCCTTTGCCGCCACGGGCAGCGAGCACCCTTTCGCCGGGCTCTCGATAAAAGGCTATTCGGTGGACTCGGTGTTCCCGTCCGGTTTCCGGTCGGTAAGGGGAAAAGCCACCATCAAAGTCGACAACACCTCGGAATACAGGAAGGTGTCTGACATCAAGGCTACTGTATACCGTGACGGAAGACCGTTCGCCAGAGGGACCTGCATTGATGTCGCTTTCCTCAAAGGACTGAACACCTACAAGCTTTCCGGGACGGTGTCCCTGGCTGAGGGGGTGTCGGTGTGGACCGCGATCCGGGCAGCCCTCTCCTTCAGGCCTTCCGAATATACTGTGGACGTCACTCTCGAGATGCTGCACGAAGACGGCACAAAGGAGACGGTGAAAAGGGAAGATATCCCGGTTACACGCTTTGTGAAAGGAAGATAGGGGACATCCTGCTGACATATTGAAGACCATGAGTGAATTCTGGAGAAACTACCGTTCTACCGCGTTCCTTCTGCTTGGCATCATAGCAGGAGGTGTCGCCGGCGTGATCGCCGGTCCTTCCGCTTCAATCGTGAAACCGGTGGGGGACATCTTCCTCAACCTCATATTCGTTCTGGTCGTTCCCCTGGTGTTTTTCAGTATTGCGCAGGGCATGTGCTCGCTGAAAAAGGGAAACCTCATCGGGAAGGTGCTGGGCTCCACCGTCGGAATCTTTGCCGTCATGAGTATCATTGCCGGCATTCTGGCATATGTGATGCTCCTTCTGTGGAATCCATTCGAAGGGGTCGAAGCAGCCGGCGTATCTTCCGAGCTGTCCATGATGAGTGACGCTTCGGTGGGGGAGGTCATAGTAAGGACTTTCAC
>DBWN01000107.1 GCA_002308935.1 Bacteroidales bacterium UBA1237
TTCGGTCTCATCCTTGTGACTGTCAACAGCTATGTCGTGGACCTGTATCTGTCCGGATCCCGTCAGTCAGTGCAGCTGATGATAATGTCGTCAAATTATGAGAAGATAGCGAACTCCATAACTAACGATCTCCATAGGGGAGTGACCGTGCTCCCGGCGATTGGTTGGTACACCAAGAAGGAGAGCCACGTGCTCATGGTCATAACCAGGAAGACAGACCTCAGCCTTTTCCTTCGTTACATAAAGATGATCGACCCTGATGCTTTCCTGTCAGTTTGCTCTGTTTCCGGAGTCTACGGAAAGGGATTCGACATGATAAAGGGCAGTTCGAAAGGAGTGCATTTCGGTGAAGTCAATCATCCTTCCGAAAAGGAAGCGACTGACAAAGAAAATTTGTAACGTTTAAATTGAAAATTGTTCGATTTTTCTCCGCAATTCCTTCATAGGGGGGTGCGGATTATTGTTTTATATGTCTATATTTGCCCCGGCTTTCCAGGAAGGGTCAGCCCCGGATGCGGACGCTTTTGACGCATCGGACGAATAAACGAAAAAACGACAGTACCGAAAGAAAAGTAATACATTCCCGGCTTTCTCACGCTTCTTGCAGATAGCGCTTCCGGTACGCTTTCATATGAATTCTCCATCCCTATATAATAAAGCTTGATTCCAAAACTTATTTCATTATGAATTGATGGATCTTAACAAAAAGTCGGAGGGATCACTTTCCCCGAAAAAGATTTCCCCGACTGCCGTATTGGCACTTGTGCTGCTTGCGGTTTCTCTCCTTGTCATCTTCAGCCATGGCGAAACGTCCTTATCCCGTTATATGCCGTTGGTGCTGGTAGTGACCTTGGTACTTTTTCTGGATGATCTCTATCTGAAGGGCGCGGGACTCCGTATGATCCTTACACCTGTCCTCGGACTGTCATTGACTTTCATCTTGTGGGGAGTGTCCGGACTCTTTCTTGACCTTTCGGACCTTGTTCCTCTGGGGATATTGGCGGTGGCTGGATCTTTCCTCTGCTCGATGGCCATATTTTCAGGAATAGTACGATATAATTCAAGAGAACTCCTATGGAGAGGAGTGTCATTGCCGGTGCTGGTTCTGACAGTGTCGTCAGTGTCATCCGTGTTCCTTTTCGCGACAAAGAGCGGTAAAACCCCTTCTGGGGGATTTCCTACAATTCTGGCGGGAGTGTTCCTTCTGATTGTTTTCGTGTGCATGGAGCATATGATTCCTGAGGAAGAGGAACAACCCTCGCCCCTGGTCGATGGCAATCCCTCAAAAGCGGAACCTGAACCCGCTCCGAAACCTTCACAACCGGTGTCGCGGACGATACCTGACGAGGAATACTTCATGGATGTGAAGAAACTCGCCAATCTTTTCGAGAGAATTGTCACCTATCTTGTGGCCGGGGACAAGTATCTGAATCCTGATATGGATGTCAACACCATCTGCAGGGATCTGCAGACGAACAAGACCTATGTCTACAAGGCTGTCACTATGTTCTCAGGGGATAACTTGTCACACTTCATCAGACGCTTGAGACATAAGTACGTCATTACAAAGCTGCGTTCTGACAGGAGTCTGCTGGCAAAGGACTGTTGGAAGGAAGCGGGATTCAGATCTTACCGTGCGTTTTTGCACGTTTTCCGGGAGTTCGAGAACATGTCACCTGCAGAGTGGCGGGCAAGAGAAGACGGCTATACAGGACAGAAGTCACCTGACGAGGTCCTCGCCAATGTGAATGCCGGCCTGGATGCAGTGAGCAAGAAGGTTCCTACTGGAGATGATGAATCTATGGACAAAGAAGAATGACCTTCCTATCCCTCCGGCAAGCCCTTCCATGAAGAAGGGATGGGAGCGGTTATCTCCATGGTGAGACTTTGGCCATCATCATCCTTTTTGACAGGATGGGGGAAGACTGCCTTTCTTGAATGCAGGCTGATTCCTCCATCCGGATTGGAACGGGGCGCTCCGTATTTGAGATCACCCTTGATGGGGCAGCCAATCGAGGAGAGCTGACATCTTATCTGGTGATGCCTTCCTGTCAGAAGGTCGACTTCGAGCAGGTAGTACCTCTCGGTCGCACCGATAAGGGAGTATTTGAGACGGGCCAGTTTCGCGTCCCTCCTTTTGCCTTCCTTGCATATGTAAGAGCGGTTCTGCTGCTCGTTTTTCCACATCCAGTTCTCAAGAAGCGCCTCTTCCTTGGCGGGTGCGGCGCATACGAGTGCCCAATATGTCTTGTGGACAAGGCCGTCCCTGAATGCGGCTGTCATCCTTTCAAGGCATTTGGATGTCTTTGAAAGAATAGTGACACCGCTGACCGGCCTGTCCAGCCTGTGGGGTATCCCGAGGAAGACTTCACCGGGCTTATTGTCCCTTTCCGCTATGAGAGCCTTGTACTTGTCGCAAAGGGTCTCGTCACCAGTCTTGTCACCCTGGACGATTTCTCCGGCCTTCTTGTTCACGACGAGAAGGTGGTTGTCTTCATACAGGATACGTGAAAGGAGATCTTCCTTTTCTTTGGCTGAAAGTTGTCTGTAGGCCATGTCATAAATTGTTTGTACAAAGATAGAACTATTCTGGCATCAAGAGAGGAGGCGTGGTAGGATTTTTGGCAACATCCATGACATTTTGGCATAAAGATGGTCGGGTCTGGGGCTTTTCCTCCCATTGGCACAACATTGGTTGAAATGGGTGTGTCATCCGGAATGGGTGACAGGAAACAAGAAAAACAAAAAACAATTATATCATGGGAAAAATCATAGGAATAGACCTCGGTACCACCAACAGCTGCGTCGCTGTTATGGAAGGTAACCAGCCTACAGTCATCATCAACAACGAAGGACAGAGGACTACCCCCTCTGTAGTCGCTTTCACTGACGG